>NZ_JBHJWQ010000012.1:0-226130 GCF_042266885.1 Streptomyces sp. NPDC056061
TCGAACAGCAGAATCGTCCGCTGTGACCTGCGGGTCAGAGCAGTCTTGAGAATCGCTTCACCTCCCCCGTGAACGGGGGAGCACTGCGATTAGCCTCGGTAGCTGATGAGCGCGTCCATCCAATGCCCGGCGTGGGCCAGGGAGTCGAAGCGTTCGGGGTAGTCGGCGGCGTACCTCGTGGTACGGAACTGGGCTTCGCTGAACGGCGCGAGGTCGAGCCCGGAAAGCTCATTCACCATGCCGGCCACGGCTGTCAATACACGTCCATCAAGCTCACAACCCGGCTCATGCGAGCGGGAGTTGAGGCATCCATGGGCTCAGTCGGAGACCCATCAAACCGCTCTGACCAGCTGATCAGCGACTCCCGAGCAACGGGGGAACCTCAGGTGGGGTCGAACCCGTAGTGCAGGTAGACGGTCGTGCCCTGGTTCGGAGCGCTGGAGCAGGCGTGCAGGCGGCGGGCCATGTGTGGGGGCGAGGAGGGTGTCCCACTGGTCTGGAGCGGCCAGCTGCCATGCGGTGAGCTCGTCCGTGTCGAGGTGAATGCGTGTCTGCGCCTCTTGCGGGGTGATTGGGCCGCAGTCGAAGAGGTAGTTCGCCAGGGGCGGGCGCCCGTCGGCCTGTTCCGGCACTCAGTCGACGGCCGGCAGCCGGCCCGGCGTGAGGTCGAGGCCGAGTTCTTCCTCGACCTCGCGCCGGACTGTCTGCAGCGGGTCCTCCCCCATGTCCAGGCCGCCGCCGGGGATCTCCCAGGTGTCAGTGCGGTAGGACGGCTGGACCAGGAGAATGCGGCCGGCTGCGTCGTGGATGACGGCTCCGGCACCGGCGATGCGCTTGGGCAGGGAGGCGTAGTACTCGGCAGGAGAAAGACGCGCGGTGCTCATGAGGCGGGACGCTAACCGGGCCGCCCACATGGTCCGGGCCGTATCGGCGGTCTGGCCCAGAACAGTGACGAACCGGTGCGATTCTCACTCCAGAGACGGAACATTACCTGGAGCGAGACGCACAGATGCCCGCGCTGTGACCATTCAGCAGGAGCAACACTCGAACAGTGCGATTCTTCGCTGAGAATGATCCTAAGCTTCGGCACCACTTCGGCCGGGTCCGCGCTCGCGCACTCAGCGCTCGTCCGCTCTAGGCGAATTAGACTGGTACGAGGGAAATTGTACGAAGGGTGATCACTCCTTCTTGTCAAAGATGACTGCCAACGCGCGCAGGGACCGCTCACGGAGTACAGGATCTGGGTGAAGCGTCGCGACCATCAGCAGTAACGACACGGTGATGGGCAGAACGGCAAGGACTGGCGCGTTAGTGATCCCATGCCGCGACCGTAGGGCTCCAAGGCGTTGCGCCGGAAGGCCAGTAGGCGTTGCGGTTTGCGCGCAACACTCGTGCAACACCCGCAAAGTGGCGATATGTGAGCTTGTCGCGAATCAGCTGACGCCTCCTCCGCTACGACATACGGAGGAAGTCTCCGAAACTTCGTCAGGAACGATCCTGAGCGCGCACCGTCGAGGCGCGCTCTGGCACCTGATGCGCCTGGTGGGCCGCCATGGCATGGAATGCCTTGACTGCAAGTCTTGACTGCAAGTCTTGACTGCAAGTCTTGACTGCAAGTCAAGGCTGCGTAGCCTTCTGGACCTCTTGCGCTCGGTAGGCGGGATGATCTGGTCTTCTATGTGGCCTGACAGTGTCAGCCACCTCTCCGTAGAGTTGCTCAGCGCCACCGGAGCCGGTCCAGCTGGCACCGCAGGAAAGGGAGGGCCCGCCTACATGACCGCCCCGCCGTCCGAGCGCACCCTCATCTACGCCGAAGACCTCAGGCCAGAGGACGTCCGCGCCTTGGAGACGTTTCTCAACGTCCAGTTGGGGCGGGTGTACGAGGGGGTCGGGGAGACCGGTGAGACGTCATTCGCGATGCGGTCTCTGCTCATCCTGGTCTGCGGCTCGGCCGAGCTCCTGTACACGCTCCTCGCGGTGGAGCGGCCACAGACGTGGCAGCGGGCCGCGATCGTGCGGGAGTGGCAGCGGCTACGCAGTACGGCCCATGAGTTCAACCACTGCGAGGGCTACGACCATGACCACTGGTGGAACCAGGTACGGCACTTCGACGCCTCCGACGAGACCGCCGAACAGGACCGGATCCGCCGGTTCGCCGATGTCCCGTCGCTGACAGTGCCGTTCCCAGGTCAGCGCAGGTAACGCCCACCAGCGAGGCAGCGCCCGTCTGGCTTGAAGACGCGTCTGCGTCTGCTGCGCTTGGACGTCGGGCCAGGTGCTTCGGCGATGACGTTCAGTCACCACCGAATGTGCGACAGAACCGCACGACCCGACCGTGGCCGTCGTCGTGGTCGCCATGACGGTGATGGGAGTGATCATCGGCACCGTCGATGTCGTCTTCGTCGCGTTCGCCGAGGCCGGGGGCAACACGGCGCTGAGGAGCATCGTGCTGTCCCTCTACGCGGCGGGATCATGCCTCTCGGGCTTCGTGTTCGGCAGTAGGACGATCACGCGCCCGATCGGCGGGCTCCTGCGGGTCGGCCTCGTCGCCACCGCGTTGACCACCGTGCCCATGGTGTTCGTCGGATCGATCGGCGCGCTGTCCCTCACGATCTTCGTCGCCGGAGTCTTCTTCGCCCCCACCGTGATCCTCAGCTCCCGGCTCATCGAGAAGAACGTCCCGCAGGCTTCGCTCACCGAGGCCCTCACCTGGTCGGCCGCGGGCCTGAGGTTCGGCACCGCGATCGGCCCCGCAGCCGCCGGGCCCGTGATCGACGGCCTCGGCGCGGGCAACGGGTTCTGGATCGCGGTCGTCGCGGGCACAGCACTTCTTCTCCCCTCCGTGGTCCTGAGACGCGCCTCTGCTGCCTGACACCGACCGAGGGCCGGTCGTCGCCGGGGTGTCAACAGGGGGTGCGGTATCCGCAAGGAGGCGGGGCGAGCGCCGATTTCGGGCCCACCTCGGCGCCGTGAACACGCGGTGCCCGGCCCACCGAGCGCTGCGCGCACACGGTGCGCATCTCCACCAGGGGCGCGGGCCCGCCCGCTCCCTCGTGGCGCTGCGAGGGAGCGGGCGGGCCGGAGCGGCGAGGGGTGGGCCCGGGGCCGCAGGAGGCGGATTCCGGAGCGCACCGGGGCACGGGCGCGTCGGCTCCGTGCCGCACGAGTCGCGGGAGCGGTCAGGTGAGGTGGCCGCCGTACCGCTTCGTGGCGAGGTGGGTACAGATCCAGGTGATGAGCCCCATGACCATCATGTAGGCCGCGATGGGCCACCACTGCTCGCCCGACCAGGCGTACAGGCCGGTCGCGATGAACGGGGACAGACCGCCCGCGAACACCGCGGCGACCTGGTATCCGATTGATACCGCGCTGGAGCGCACCTCCACCGGGAACAGCGAGCCCATCATCGAGGGCTGCAGCGCGTACATCACACAGGCCACGACGATGGTGACGATCATGGCGATCGTGACGGCCACCATGTTGCCGGTGTTGACGGTGAGGAAGAACGGGAACGCCAGCAGCACCGAAAGTGCCGCCGCGGACAGGTACATCCGCCGTGCGCCGAAGCGGCTCGACACGGCCCCGAAGTACGGGATCGTCAGGATCTCCACGAACGCCGCTATGAGCGCCGCGTTGAGCAGCGCCGCGCGTTCGAGGCCGAGCGCGGTGGTGCCGTAGCTGAGCAGGAAGACGGTGACGACGTAGAACACGGAGTTCTCCGAGAACCGCATGCCGCCCGCGAGCAGGATGACGCGCCAATGGTCGCGGACCGCGGAGCGCAGCGGCATCGCGACCTGCTTCTTCTCCTTCACCAGCCTCTCGAACTCCGGGGATTCCTCCACCGAGACCCGGATCAGCAGCCCCACGATGACCAGCAGGAAGCTCGCGAGGAACGGGATGCGCCAGCCCCAGGAGAGGAAGGTCTGCTCGTCCATGCGGTTGATGAGCACGAAGGCGCCCGTCGACAGGATCGTGCCGGCGGGCACGCCCATCTGCGGCATGCTCCCGAAGAACCCCCGGCGGCCCTTGGGCGCGTGCTCGACGGCCATCAGCGCGGCCGCGCCCCACTCGCCGCCGACCCCGAAGCCCTGGACGAGACGCAGGAGCACCAGCAGGACCGGCGCGGCCACCCCGATCTGCCCGTAGGTGGGCAGCAGGCCGATCGCCGCGGTTGCCGCGCCCATCACCAGCAGCGTCACGACCAGGACCTTCTTGCGGCCCAGCTTGTCGCCGAGGCTGCCGAAGACCGCGCCGCCGATGGGGCGGGCGGCGAATCCCACGCCGAAGGTGGCGAACGCCAGCAGGGTGCTGATCAGCGGGTCGCCGGTGGGGAAGAACAGGTCCCCGAAGACGAGCGCGGACGCCGTGCCGTAGAGGAAGAAGTCGTACCACTCGATGCTGGTGCCGATGAAGCTGGCGAAGGCCACCTTGTGGGGTGAGACGGTGCGCCGTGGCGTCTCGTCGGCCGTTCTGGGGGGTGCCGTCGTGTCAGTCATGAGGTCTTCCGCCTTCGCTGGTGAGGGCCGCCGTGGTGGGCGAGTCGGGGGTGTGCGGCCAGCGGAAGAATCCCTGGCCGGTCTTCTCGCCGAGCTGTCCGGCGGAGACCATGTCGCGCAGGATCCGCGGCGGCTCGAAGCGGGGGCCGAGGGTGGCCGCCAGATGCTCGGCGATGGCGAGCCGGACGTCGAGGCCGACCATGTCGCTCATGCGCAGTGGTCCGACACCGTGCCGGTAGCCGAGTTCCATCCCGGTGTCGATGTCCTCGGGTGTGGCGATGCCCTCCTCGACCATCCGCATCGCCTCCAGCCCGATCGCCACTCCGAGACGGCTCGTGGCGAAGCCCGGGGAGTCGGCGCAGCGGATCTCCGTCTTGCCGAGGTGGCGCGCCCACGCGGAGGCGGTGGCGACGGCCGCGTCGCCGGTCTGCGGGGTGCGGATCACCTCCAGGAGCGGCGTGGTGGGCACCGGTTGAAAGAAGTGCATTCCGCAGAAGCGTTCTGGCCGGTCCAGGGCCGCGGCCATCTCGGTGACCGCCAGCGAGCTGGTGTTCGTCGCGAGGACGCCGCCGTCGGTGACCAGCCGTTCGGCCTTCCGCAGGATCTCCGTCTTCAGGACCGGGTCCTCGGGCACGGCCTCGACGACCATGTCCGCGGGGACGCACTCGGCAAGGCTGCCGACCACGCGCGCCCGGCCTGCGGTGCCGTCGGGGGAAGCGGCGGCCAGCCGCTCGCGCGCCCGCCGTGCGACCACGGGGTCCGGCTCGACGATCTGAACCGCATGACCGCGGGAGACGGCCAGTTCCGCGAGGCCCAGGCCCATCTTCCCCGCGCCGAGCACCAGGAGCGTGGCGGCACCGAGGTCGGGGACCGTCGAGGAATTCCGGTCCGGGGTCGTGGTGGCACCCGTGAGCGCGGTCGCGGCGCCCTGCGTCTCTCCTCCGGGACGGGCGCCCATGGCGGTCACAGCTTCGGGGCGAGCTGGAGCCCGCCCGCCACGTTGAGCGTCTCGCCGGTGATGAAGCCGGCTTCCCGCGACGCGAAGAACGCGACCGCCGAGGCGATGTCCTCCGGCGTCGCGACCCGGCCGAGGGGCGTCATGCGCGCATACCGCTCGAAGTTCTCGCGCCGGGTGTCACCCATGCCCATGGCGTCGACGAACCCAGTGTCCACGGGACCGGGGGCCACCACGTTGCACGTCCCGCCGGTCGGGGCGAGGTCCTGCGCCACCGACCGGCACAGGCCCACCATTCCGGCCTTGCTCGCCGAGTAGGCGGGGTTGCCGCCTGCCAGCCACGTGCGGGAGCCGATCATGACGACACGAGCGCGCGGGCTGGCCGTCAGCGCCTCCATGGCCGCGGCCGTCACCAGATAGGCACCCCGCAGGTTGATTGCCAGCGTGGCGTCGAACGCCTCGAGTCCGGTGGTGGACATGGTCCCCGGCGGGGCGACGCCCGCGTTGTTGACGACGACGTCCAGGCGGCCGTGGCACTCCAGTACGGCGTCGACACCCGCCCGAACGGCATCCGCGTCCGTGACGTCCAGTCCGACGGCGAACGCGCCGTCGATTCCGGCCGCCGTCCGTTCGGCGGCGGCCAGGTCCCGGTCGCTGACCGCGACGGCGAAGCCGTCGGCGGCCAACCGGCGGCAGCTTGCGGAGCCGAAGCCCCCCGCCCCTCCCGTGACCATCGCCACGGGGCGCCCCCGCGCCGCAGTGGGTGTGTCGTTCATCGTGTGTCCTTCCCTCGTCGAGGTCGTCATGCGGCGTCGGTCCCGGCCGCGTTCGCGCTGCGCACCGGCAACACGGCGTACTGCTGCCACCCCGTGACCACCCGGTGGTGGCCGGCGAGGAGATCGCCGAGTTCCGGCGTCGGAGCGTCCACCCACAACGGCCCGCCGGCGAGCGCCGCCAGCTTCTCGGGCGTCGCGGCGAGGTGCAGGTCCGCCGGTCGCAGGCGCGCGAGGAACGCCGCGTCCAGCTGCTGGTTTCCGCGCCCCAAGATCATGCCCTGTCCGCCCACGGGGGACAGGAGCAGCCGCGGACGCCGACCGGCGGTGAGATCCGCCAGGCGCCGGGCGTCCACGTCGCGGCCGACCGTCGTCCCGCCGTCCACCACGTCGATCCCGAGCAGGGTGTTGTCCACCCCGAGGGCGCGGGCGGCGGCGGCGACGGTCGTGCCCGGTCCGAGGACCCACAGGTCGTGCTCCCGCATCCGGCGGGCGCACTCGGCCGCGAGCCCCGCGATCCCGGCGGCGTCGCCCCCGGAGCGACCGGCCCCCACCTTGCCTCCCTGCAACCCCGCCGTCCGGGCCGGGACGGGCAGGTGGCCGTGGAGGGAGGTGGAGAGCACCCCGGCGCGCCGGGCCTCCTCGTCGTGGTCCACCACCTCCGCCTGGCGGGTCGTCACGGCGCGCCCGGCGGCCGCGGCGCGCAGCACCTCCGCGGCCAGCAGTCCCGCGGTCCGCGGCGAGCGCGCGAACACGCCGGAGTGCATCTTCACGCCGCCGGGTACGCCGACGACCGGGGGCAGGCCCTGGCCGTCGGCTCCGGCGGCGCCCGCGGCGTTCCGGTAAACGGCTGCGACGTCCCGTGCGGTACCGTCGCCGCCCGCGACGAGGACGACGTCGACGCCCCGGTCCAGCAGTGCGGTGACGGTGCGCCGGGTGTCCTCGGGAGTGGTCGTGCCCGCAGGAGCCCGGTGGACCACCCCGACGCGGCAACCCGCGTCCCGGGCCGCGTCCTCGCCCAGGCCACCGCCCCCGGTGAGCACGGGTGTGTCGGGCCAGGCCTCGACGAGGGCGGCCAGCGCGTCCCGGGCCCGCCGCGGCGCGGCCGCGACCGCGCCGCGCTCGCGGGCGCGCCGCTGGGTGTCGGCGCCGTCGCTGCCCCGCAACCCGGCCGGGCCGCCGATGCCCGCGACGGGGTTGATGAGGAGTCCTATGGTCGGCATGTGCTCACCGGTGCTTCGCCTTGGGCGGTCGCTGGGGCAGCGGCAGGCCCGCCGGGGCCTGCCAGCGCTCGGGCTCGGGGAAGACCTCGCCCTCGTACTTGCGCCGGTAGGCGCGCCAGGAGGTCGCCCAGGTGTCCGGGTCGCCGACGGCCTCGTCGTCGACGGTGTGGATCGAGCTGCGGTGCGGGGCGGCCCGCACCAGCTCCGCGTCGGTCCGGGCCTCGTGGGCGGTCTGCTTGATCGCCGCGACGTACTCGTCGAGTTCGCGCCGGGAGTAGGACTCGGTCGGTTCGAGGGTGACCGGCTCCGGCACCACGTACGGGTGGTGGCTGGTCCAGTAATGCATGCCGTGGT
This sequence comes from Streptomyces sp. NPDC056061, assembly GCF_042266885.1. Taxonomy (NCBI): domain Bacteria; kingdom Bacillati; phylum Actinomycetota; class Actinomycetes; order Kitasatosporales; family Streptomycetaceae; genus Streptomyces; species Streptomyces sp. NPDC056061. The sequence continues at coordinate 7,802 of NZ_JBHJWQ010000012.1, forward strand.
CGGCCATCCGCGCTCCGATCTCACCGCTGGTGACGCCGGTCTCCGCGGTCAGCTCCGCCCAGCTATAGCGCACCTGCTCGATGCGGTGCTGTCCCTGCGCGTACGGCACGGAGAGACCGTCGACGTCGGCGAGCGAGGCCAGGACGTAGTTGTTGTTGACGATCGCGGTCTCGGCGACCTGCCGCAGTCCCTCGCCGCCGAGCGCCCTGGCCCACGCGTAGGCGCGGACCAGGTTGGGCACGACGCCGTAGAAGGGGCGGACGGAGGCCGTTGCCGTGGCGCCGCCGTCCTCCCAGCCGAGCCCGTCCTCGCCGCGCACCAGGCGCGGACCCGGCAGGAACGGGGCGAGCTCGTCCGTTGCGCCGATCGCGCCCGCCGCGGGGCCGCCGCAGGCGTGCGGTGTGGAGAACGTCTTGTGGAGATTGAAGTGGCACAGGTCGAAGCCCGCGTCGCGGGCCCGGGTGATCCCGAGGAGCCCGTTGGCGTTCGCCTGGTCGTACACGCAGACCCCGCCGACCGCGTGCACGGCCTCGACGTACTCCGTGATCCGGGGATTGAAGATGCCCGTGTCCTCGGGGTTGGTGATGAACAGGGCCGCGGTGCGCTGCGAGACGGCCCCGCGCAACGCGTCCAGGTCGGGGAACCCCGTCTCGTCCGGGTAGAGGGTGATGACCTTGTAGCCGGCGGTCCGAGCGGTCGCCGCGTTGGACGGGTGGGAGAAGACCGTGGTGATGATCTCGTCCCGCTGCTCGTGCTCGCCGCGGGCCCGGTGGTACGCCTGCACGGTCTTGACGTTGGCGTAGATCGCCGCGGATCCGGCGCCCGCCTGGAGGCAGACCGCGTCCATGCCGGACACCTCGCGGAGGATGTCCTGGAGCCCGGCGAGGATCTCCAGCACGCCCTGGACGGTGGACGGGTGCTGGAGCGGGTGCAGCCGGGCGCTGCCCGGTGCGGAGACGAACCGCTCGTTGGCCTTCGGGCTGTATTTCATGGTGCAGGTGCCCTGGCCGATGTCGACGTTGAGGTCGGCGCCGAGGGTCTCCTGCGACAGGCGGAGGTAGTGCCGCAGCACCTGCGACTGCCCGATCCGAGGCAGGGCGGGCGCGTCCGCGCGTCGTACTGCCTCCTCCGGAGCGTCGGCCAGGGCGGTGGCGAGGGCGTCGTCGGTGCCGGGGACCGCGATCCCGCGGTGGCCCCGGTCGTCGAGTTCGAAGATGACGGGTTCGTCCCAGCGGGGGGCGTGGTATTCGCGCCGCAGGCCCTTGCGCGCCTGCCACCGGCCGTCCGCGTCACCGGCCGGGGCGGCCCTGTCTGCGGCCTCGTCATGGATGGTCGTCCGGTCGGTCATCGCAGGATCTCCTTCAGCTCGCCGGCCAGCCGGTCGATGTCGGCGGTCGTGTGCTTCTCCGTCACGCAGACGAGGGCGGTCCCGCCGTCCCCCGGTCCGCCGGTGCCGGGAAGGAGGGACGACGGCAGCTCTGCGCCGCCGAAGATCCCGCGTTCCCGCAGCAGCGCGTCGACCTCGGCGACGGTGCGGCCCGGGTAGCAGACGGCGAACTCGCGCCAGTGCGGGGCGTCGGCGTGCAGCACCTCGGCTCCGGCCTCGGCGAGGCTGCGCATCGCGTACCGGGTGCGGGACGCGACCCCGGCCCCGAGCTCGGCCATGCCGCCGGGTCCCATCAGGGAGAGGTAGACGCCGGCCGTGATGCCCCACAGGGCGGCGGCCGTGCCCACCCACTCGATGCCCTCCTCCCGGCGGGCCAGGGAGGTGCGCTCGTAGGCGACGTCGCAGAACCCGAGCTCGCCGGCCTTCCGGGTCGGCGCGAGGCCGAAGAGCCGGGAGGGGAACTCGAAGACGAACCGCTCGTCGTCGTGGGTGGCGATGAACCCTCCGTGCGCCCCGCCGTAGTGGAGACCGAGGCCGAGGGACTGGATGTCACCGCAGACGATGTCCGCGCCCCAGCGGGCCGGCGGGTCCACGAAGCCGAGAGCGAGCGGGTCGGTCCCGCACACCACGATCGCGCCGACGCGGTGCGCGGCAGCCGCGATCTCACGGGCGTGCCGCTCCAGGACGCCATAGGCGTTGGGGGTCTCCAGGTAGACCGCGGCGACGTCGTCGCCGAGGCGCGCGGCCACGTCCTGCGGCCGGGTCAGACCGGTGGCGGGGTCGACGGGGAGCATGTCGACCGCGAGGACGCCGTCCAGATAGCCCTCGATCTTGCCGAGCTTGTCCGGGAGCACTGCGCCGGTCACCAGAACCCGGGGGCGTCCGGTGATCCGCCCGGCCATCCGCAGGCCGGTCGCGGCGGCCTGGAAGCCGTCGTAGGTGGGGACGTTGACGACGTCCATCTCCAGGAGTTCCGCCATCAGGGAGACGTACTCGAAGAGGGCCTGCCACTTGCCGTGGTCCTCGTAGGCCTCGCCGGCGTAGGCGGTGAGGAACTCGGCGCGGCCGTTGACCTCGCCGCAGACCGCGGGGACCCAGTGGTCGTAGCAGCCCATGCCGAGGAACGACAGGTTCTCATCGACGGTGGCGTTCCGCCCGAGCAGGCCCATCATGTGGCGGGACAGCTCGTACTCGCTGGTCAGCGGCGGCCCGATGTCGAGCGGGCGGCTCATGCGCAGCTTCGCGGGGATCGAGGCGAGGAGTTCGTCGACGTCGGCGACGCCGATCACGTCGAGCATCGCGCGCTCGGTGTCCGCCGCCGCGTTGGGGATGTACGGGTGTGCGGGTGGTGCGCCCATCTGTGTGCCGTGCCTTTCGCGGTCCCAGGTCGGGTGACCCGAGAAGTCAGCCACAGCTTCCCGCCGGTCCGATCTGTACAGAGCAGCGAAGGAGGAAACGCGGATGTACAGGATGTCCAGCGCCCGGCTCGGCGGGGTGTGCTTAGGGTGACGCGCATGGAACTCGACCTACTGCTCACCGATGCCCACGTCGTCACGATGGACGACGACCGCCCCTTCGCCCGCAGTGTCGGGATCTGGCGGGGACGGGTGGTCGGCCTGGACGAGCAGGTGGAGGGGATGCGCGCCCGGAGTGAAGTCCGCGTCGGCGGCGCGACCGTGGTCCCCGGGTTCAACGACTCGCACAACCACATGGCGCAGTTCGGCCAGCGCCTCGGGGAGATCGACTGCAGCGCAGTGCGTTCGCGGGACGAACTCCTCGGCCTGATCGCGGCGCGGGCGGCCGAGGCGGCCCCCGACGCATGGATCACCGGCTCGGGATACGACCAGACGGTGCTGGGGGGCCATCCGCTCCGCGAGGAGCTGGACCGCGCGGGCGGCGGCCGCAAGGTCCTGCTGCTGCACCGCACGAGCCATCTGCTGGTCGCCAGCACCGCGGTCTTCGAGGCGGTCGGCGCGATGGCGGCGACGTACCCGGACCCGGAGGGCGGGACGGTGGAACGGCATGCCGACGGCACGCCCACCGGCCTGGTCACCGAGCGGGCGATGGCGGAGTTCCGCGGACTGCGCAAGCCGTTCCCGCAGCGCGATCTGATCGACGCGCTCGGCGCCGCGTCCCGCGTCTACCTCGCCGAGGGACTCACCTCGGTCTCCGAGGCCGGCATCGGAGACTCCCCGCTCGTCGGGTCGAGCCCGGTCGAGGGCGGTGTCTACCAGCGGGCCGTCGAGGAGGGCGCGATCCGCCAACGCGTCCAGCTCATGATCGCGATGGAGAACCTGCACACGCTGGCCAGCGCGGACACCGACCCGTTCCGGCGCGGGCTCGACCTCGGCCTGCGCACCGGCCTGGGCGACGAGCGGCTGCGCATCGGACCGCTGAAGATGTTCACCGACGGCGCGTTGATGAGCCGGACCGCGTCGATGACGGCGGACTTCTGCGGCCACGACCACGCGGGCATGATGCAGTTCACGGCCGAGGAGCTCACCGGTACTGCCGTGGACGCGGCCGCCGCGGGCTGGCAACTGGCCGTCCACGCGATCGGCGACCACGCCGTCGATGTGGCCCTGGACGTGCTCGGCGCGGTCGCCCGCGCGGGGGCCCGCCCCGACCCGCGCCACCGCATCGAGCACGCCTCCGTGGTCCGTCCCGAACAGCTCGACCGGTTCGCCCGGCTCGGAGTCATCGCGTCCACCCAGGGCCGGTTCGTCGCCGAACTGGGCGACGGAGTCGCCTCCGTGCTCGGCGAGGACCGCCTGCCGTGGACGTACCGGCACGCGTCGTTCGCCGAACGCGGCATCGTGGTCGCCAGCGGCTCGGACCGGCCCGTCGTCGCCGACGGCGGCCCGCTTCCCGCGATCCAGTCCATGGTCGAGCGGCGCACGCCGTCGGGCCGGCTCTTCAACGGCCACGAGGCGGTGCCGGTGCTGGAGGCGCTGCGCACCTACACCGTCGGTTCGGCGTACGCGCAGCGCACCGACCACGAACTCGGCCGCCTCGCCCCCGGCCACCTCGCCGACCTGGTCGTCCTCGGCCGGGACATCACCACCTGCGCGACCGAGGAGATCGGCGGCACGCCGGTCCTGGCCACGGTGGTGGGCGGCGTGGCGGAGTACGACCCGCAGGGCATCTTCGCCTGACGCCTGACGGCGGACCCGGCCGGTCGCGACCCCGGCATCGCGTCGGCGCGGCACCGGACACCGTCCCGACGGGGCGCGGCGGTGCGGGTACGGAGGCGCGGCACGGCAGCGGCGCGGGCCCGCCGCCGGACGGCGCACCGGCGGCAGCACCGTCCGCTCAGCCGTCGGCCGCTTCACGCTCCTCGAACAGCTCCCGGATCTCCACCGCGAGCCACAGCTCGAAGAGATCCAGTGCCCGCGTCGGGTCCAGCCCCGTCAGCTCCGCGACACGGCGCAGCCGGGCGCGCGCGGTGTGCCGGTGCACCCCCAGATGGGCTGCGGCGACCTCGGTGTTCCCGGCGGAGCGCACATAGGCGCGCAACGCCCCGTAGAGGTCCGTGCCCCGCGCCTCCGGGGTCATGAGCGGGCTGAGAACCTGGTGGGCGTACTCCTGCCGGTCCGCGCCGCTCCCCAGGGACAGCAGCGCCCGGTATCCGCCGAGCCGTTCCAGCACCACGAACGGCACACCGCGGGTGTCGGCGGCGTGATAGGCCCGCTCGGCCTGACGCAGCGCCACATGCCCTTCCGCCCGGTGCACCGGGCGGCTCATGCCCGCCCTGGCGATGCCGCACTCTGCGGCCAGCGCCTCCGCCCGGCTCTCGGCACCGTCGTCGGGGTCAAGAAGCCCCAGTTGGGTCGTCCCGCCCGCCGAGCGGACCAGGACATCGGCTGCCAGCTCCTGAAGCCCCGCCACGAAGGCCGCCCGGCGCCCCGGGTTCTCCATCGCCGCCGTGGTGATGACCTGCACCCGGGTCACCCAACCGAGTTCGGCCCGAACGAGCCGCTCCTCCACCTCGGACGCCTCTCCGGTGCCGTCGAGAAGGGCGTCGAACGCCTGCGCACGCGTCGCCCACCGCCTCTGCCCGGCCCGATACCGCAGTTCGAGGAGGACCGCGAGCAGGGAGTGGGCCATGGACCGCAGGGCGCGGTCGTACTCGGTCCACGCGCCCGGTTTGGCCACGACGAGGATGCCGCGCATGGTCCCCGAGGCCAGCACCGGCACGATGGTCATCGTCCACTCGCCGACGTCCATCGCGACCGACCACGGGGACGAGCTCAGCAGGCGTGCCCGGACCGTGCGGCGCACTTCGGCGAGGTCCAGAGCGGCGCTGCCGCACTCGGCCACGACCCGCATCTCACCGTCGAACAGGACCGAGTGCATGCCACTCGTCTCGGCCATCCCCGCCAGCACGGCGTCCGGTCCCCTGACCTGCGCGGCGGCATCCGCGAGATTCCGCTGGGCGAGCAGCGCACGGCGCATCGGCTCCGTGTGTTCGGCGTTCAGCGCGTCCGAGACGGCCTGGATGATCGATTGCAGCCCGGTGTTCTCGGGCACGTGCACCAAGGCCAGGCCGGCCGCGGCGCACCCGGCCAGGAGCACGGCGGGCAGCTCGGGGTGCGGCAGGCTCGCACCGGTGCTCACCCCGAGCGCCGCGACGCCCACCCGCGTCAGGCGCTCGCAGTAGGCGAAGGTCTGCGCCGCGTCCTCGAACCGGTTGAGCCCGGTGGACAGCAGCAGTTCACCGCCGAGCAGCCAGGGCGTCGGATCCTCCAGTTCGCTCACGTGCGCCCAGCGCACCTCACGGCCGAGCGCGTCGGTCGTCCCGCCCCCGGCCCCGTCGCCGTCGATCAGACCGAGCCCGAGACTCGGCAGCGCGAGGACGTCCTTGAGCGTGATCATGCCTCGGAGTGTGCCACGCCCGTCAAGCCCCCGAGGGTGAGCCGGAACCCGCTCGTGATCGCGGCGGACGGCGTCACAGGAGCTCGCGCACGACGGCCGGGGCACGACCCGGTCGCGGCCGGCGTTCTGCGCCTGGACCGTGTCCAGAGGCGCGTCGAACAGGACGGCCACGACCGGCGGCTCTGTCACGTTGGCCGGCGGGGTGGGATGATCTTCGGGTTGATCACGGTGGAGGGGGCTGTTCGCAGGGAGCGCGTCCCCGTCGTACAAGGGGCATCGGTACCCAGTGGAGGTGATCTCGCATCGCGTGTGGCTGTACTTTCGCTTCCCGCTCAGCTTCCGCGAGGTCGAGGAGCTTTAAAACTCCGTCACAGGTGCGCCCATGAAAGGCCCCCACCCCAAACACGTCAATGGCGTTGGCATAGGAGACAACGCAGATTGGCGGCTGGTCATGGTCGGCGGCGAGGTCGTGTACCCCAGCGGTGGGTGGTCCAGGCTCGGCGGATCAGGCTACGGACGGTGATGATTGTGTCGGCGAGGTCGAAGAAGGCTCCGATGACGCAGATCCGCCGTTCGTGGCAGCGCGCCAGCCGCTGGAAGGCGTACTGCCAGGCATGGGTGCGCTCGACATGCCACCGCTGAGTGGCCTGGACCGGTGCCTTGGTTCCCTTGTGGGCGATCCGGCCGCGCAGGCCTCGCTCTCCGAGCACGGCGCGCGACTTGGCCGAGTCGTAGCCCGCGTCGAGGTGCACGGTGATCTCGTCGGGCAGTGGCCCAAGTCCAGCCAGGACGCCGAGAGTTGGTGCCGGAAGTGGTGAGTCGTGGCAGTTGGCGCCGCTCAGTACGCGGCCGAGCGGGATGCCGTATCCGTCAGTGATGCCTGAGCGTTTCATGCCCTGCTTGCCCCGGTCGACGGGCGAGCGTCCGGCTGCTTCACCCTCGCCGGGGGCCTTGGTGATAGCGCCGTCCACGGCGATCCGGTCGAGGACGAGGCCGACGATGCGGTCGTAGGCGTCGAGGGTGATCTGCTTCAGCCGGGTGAACAGCCCGAGCTGTATCCACTCGTCGCGGCGGTTGCGGATCGTGCCGGCCGAGCAGGCGGCGTCCGCGATCGCTTCGTACGAGCAGCCGAACCGAAGGACTTGCAGCAACTTGTCGAAGACGATCCGGTCACCAATCCGGCGCCGGTGGCAGCCCAGCGGGTGGGCGGGATCGAACTTGGGCCGCTGCGGCATCAGGGCGGCGAATTGGTCCCGGAGCGGTTCGGTCAGCCATGGTGGCAGTACAGGCACAGGTCTCCCCAGTGATCACAGAGCGTCGCAACTCCGTGATCACCGGACCTGCGCCTGTCCCATCTGCCGACTACGCCCTGTCCGGTCGATCTTGTCGGATCGGCGCGCGGTGTCGGGCGCCCGGCAAGGTCGGCCGGATGGGGCCTACGCGTCAGGAGCCGTGTTCGGCAAGGTGATCGTCAGCCATGAGGTGTGACGCTCACGGGGCGAAGGTCGCTGACAGGATCCGGGTGACCAGGGCGAGGTCGTTGCCGCCGCCGGTGGTGGGGTTGAAGGAGTACACCAGGCGGCGGCGCAGGTCGCGGGTGGTGAACATGCCGTTGGTGTAGCCGAAGGTGGTGCCGGTCTTGCCCCACACCGTCACGCCGTTGGGCATGGTCACGCGCATCAGGCCGGCGGCGTAGTAGGCGCTGCCCTGTCCCGGGTCGTCGGCGGTGCCGCCGAGGTAGGGGACGTCGGGGACGTCGAACAGTTCCGCCTGCTCGGTCGGGGGCAGCAGCCGTCCCCGGAAGAGTGCGGTCAGGAAGCGGTCGAGGTCGGCGGTGGTGGAGATCATGCCGCCGGCGCCGGGATTCTGTTCGGTGATGTCGACCAGTTGCGATCCGCCGTCCGGCCGAGGTACGGCGATGTAGCCGTGGGAGTGGGGGCCGGGGATCATGGTGTCGGTCTGCGGGGCGGTGGTGTCGCGCAGGTGCAGCGGTTGCAGGATCCGGGTGGTGATCTCCTGCTGGTAGGTGTGTCCGGTGAGGTTCTCGACGAGCATGGCGGCGACGTAGTAGCCGGTGGCCCCGTAGACCTGCATGCGACCGGGCTCGGAGAAGGGGCGTTCGTGTCGGACGGCCTTGGCGACGAGTTCGGAGAGCGGGTGGTTGTCGAAGCGGTGCTCGACGATGCCGTCCGGGGTGGTGGGCAGGTCGTCCGGGGTCAGTTCGGGAAGGCTGCTGGTGAAGTTGAGCAGGGTGCGGACGGGGATCGGCGGATAGCTGTCGGGCAGGACGTCCGGCAGGTACCGCTGGACGGGCTGGTCGAGGTCGACGCGGTCCTCGGCGGCCAGTTGCAGCATCACGGTGGCGATAAAGGTCTTGGTGACGCTGCCGAGACGGAACCGGCCGTCCACCGGCACCGGCGCGCCGGTCCTGATGTCGGCGGTGCCGTACGTTCCGGTCCAGTGGCCGTCCGGCCCGCTCACGCGTGCCAGCACGCCCGTGACGCGGTCGGGCGCGCTCGACAGGGCATGCTGCAACGCCTGCGGATCCAGCTCCGGCAACCGGTTGCCGGTGGTGTCGCCGGTGGTGTCGGCCGCGGCGGCAGGCCGCGCGGCGGGCGCCGCGACCGCCGGGACGGCCGTGCCCAGCGCCACCGCGCCGAGCACCACGCAGGCGAGCGCCGCCATCGGCACCCGCCTGCGTCGGCCCGCTGTCGTCGCGGTCCCGGCGTTGGAGGAAGGAGGCTCGAAAGTCATGCCCACGACCGTGCCGCACAGCCGTGGTGCGACGAATCAGGGATCGCCCCCGACAGCACCCTGGTGGATCCCTGATGCCGTCTCAGCTTCCGGGGCCGGCTGGGAGTACCAGGTCCGCCCGGGCGACTGGCGCACCGACTGCGCGACCTGGGTCTGCGCATCCACTCCGCCTACCTCGCCCACCCGCAGGCGGCCGTGCTCACCGCCAGCCGGGTCAGTGGCCGGGCGAACGAGATCGACGCCGACGAGGCGATCCTCGGGGTGCTGCGCTCCGCGGGCCTGCCCGCCCCCGAGGCGGTGCGCGTCTACCACGCGTTCATCGACCAGACGCTCGCCTTCGCCGCGCTGGACGCGGCCGGCCTCGCCCTCCCGCACTCCGCACGCGCCGCCGACGAAGCGGTCTGGCAGGCGACCTACGCCCGGCTCCCCGCAACGACCCATCCGAACATCGCGGCCACGGTCCCCCTGCTGATCGCCCGCATGAACGACAGCGCCTACCCGACCGCGCTGGAGATGCTGCTGGACAACGCCGCCGCCACGCTCGTCCGTGCGAGGAGGGCCGATCCGGGGGCATGACGCGCGTCCGGAGTCGGGGCGTTGCGAGAGGGCGAACAGGTCGGCGAACGGATCGGCCGGGAGACACACCTCCGCAGGGCGCCGGAAAGGTCTCACGCTCCTGAAGGCGGAGCGAGTCCGCGATGGTGGCCGGCGGATGCGGGGCACCACCGCGAACTCGTGGCGCGACAGGCTACATGGTGATGTGGACGGGGCCCCCGGTGAGGGAGATCCCGTCGAGGACCGAGGACGGGATACGGAAGACCCGACCGGGGGCCGCAGGCCAGGCGAGGGTACGGCGGGTGACGACGCGGCCGTCCTGACGGACCGTCACCTTGGGGAAGCGGGCGAACTCGTCCGTCCAGAGCAGGAGCCGGTCGCGGGCCGGAGCCGGATCGCCGGGGCGGAGGATCTGCGGTGCGATCCAGCGGAACGGGGCGTCGGCGATCAGGCGGACCCCCTCGGTCGGCTCGCGCCTTCCGGCCAGGTGGTCGATGACCTGCTGGGCGACATGCTTGCCGTCGAGGGCGGCCACGTCTGCGGTGTCGACGGGGTGGAGCATGTTGCCGACCGCGAAGACTCCGGGCCGGCTGGTGCGCAGCGCGGTGTCCGTGAGCGGGCCGAGGGTGCTTTCGTCGAGGGTGATGCCCGCGGAACGTACGAGTTCGTGGTCGGGGATCCAGTCGCCGGTGAAGACGACGGTGTCGCATTCGACGGTTCGGCGCCTGCCCGTGTCGAGGTGCTCGATCTCGACAGCCTCGCAGCGGCCCTTGCCCAGGACTCGGATGACCCGGCAGCGGGTGGCGACCGGAACACGGAGAACGGTGCGGCCGGCGGCGTTGAAGGCGCCGTAGGACTCCGCCTTCGGGTACTTGCTGATCATGAGCGCGGGGGTGCAGCCGGCTTCACGGAGGGTCATGGCCGCGGACCAGCTGACCAGTTCGCCACCGACGATGACGGCCCGCTTGCCGACGGGCTGGTGGTGGAGGTGGACGAGGTTCTGGAGTTGGCCGGTGGTGTAGACCCCGTGGGGGCGGTCTCCGGGGATGCGGCGTGCGGTGCGGGGCCGTTCGCGGGCGCCTGTCGCCAGGACGATGGCCCGGGCACGGATCTGGTAGCGGCCCTCGGGGCTGGTGACGTCGACGGTGCGCTGGTCGGACCAGCCGGTGACCATGGTGCTGGTGCGGATCTCCGCTCCGGACCGTGCCGCCCGGTCGGTCAGGTGACGGGCGTAGACGGGGCCGGTCATCACACGGCGCAGGTCTCGCAGGCCGTATCCGGTGTGGTCGCTGTGCCGGGGAATGCCGCCGGCCTGCTTCTCCCGGTCGACGACCAGGACCCGCCCGGCACCGCGGTCGACGAGTTCGGCGGCGGCGGTGAGCCCTGCGGGACCGCCTCCGATGATGAGGACATCGGGCTCGATGAGGGGCAGCTGGTGGGTCATCGGTTGTCCTTGTGCTGGCTGCAGCAGCCGTCGTTGGTCTGGTGCCGGGTACGCAGGGCGGCGACGGCCGCGCCGCAGAAGAAGCCCTGGCAGCGGCCGTTCATGGCCCGGGTGCGTCGACGCAGCCCTTCCGGACTGCGCGCGGGCACCGGGGCGTGGCAGGCGTCTCGGATCTCGCCCTCGGTGACCCGTTCGCAGAAGCAGACGATGGTGCCGTAGGCGGCGTCCTCGGCGATGAGGTCGGCGTCCTGGTAGGGGCGTGTGGTGGCTTCGCCGATGTTCGGCATCCGGGGCGGGGCAGGCAGGTCGCCGCGGCTGCGGAGTCCGAGTCCGGCTTCCGCCAGGAGCCCGGTGACGTGCTCGGCGATGGCGATGCCGGCCGTCAGGCCGGTGGAACGGATGCCACCCACAAGGAGGTACCGCTGTTCGGGGGTGGCTTCGATGAGGTAGTCGTCGCGGTCGATCGCGGCACGCAGTCCGGCGTAGCTCGCGGTGACCTCCTCGTCGAGCAGACTCGGCATGAGCCGCGCGCCCTTGCCGAGGAGGAAGTCGTAGCCGTCCTCGGACGTGGCGGTGTCGGTGCGGTCGGTGAGATCCTCGGCGGTGGGCCCGAGCATGACGTTGCCGTAGATCGTCGGGGATATGAGCACGCCCTTGCCGCGGGAGGAGGGCACCGGCAGGACGATCTTGTCGGCCTTGGGCCGTGCCAGCTTGTCGAACACGAACAGCTCGCCGCGGCGGGGGGTGACGGTGAAGCGGTCGTGGCCGAAGAACCGGTCGATCGTGTCGGCGCCGAGGCCCGCCGCGTTGACGACCCAGCGGGCGCGCACGTCGCCCTGGGCGGTGTGCAGCGTCGTCGCGTCGTCGCCCACGTCGACGCCGGTCACGGCGTGTTCGAGCAGGATCGTCGTCCCGCGTTGCCTGGCGTCCGTGGCCAGGGCGAGGTTGGTGGTCCAGGTGCAGATGATGGACTCGTCGGGAACGGTCAGGCCGCCGAGCACACCCTCGCCGAGATCGGGCAGGACCCGGTACACCTCGTCCGCGTCGACGATGCGGCAGTGCTCGTATCCGTTGGCCTCGGCCTTCTCCTTCAGGGCGGGCAGGGCGTCGAGCTCCTCCTGGTTCCAGGCCACCAGCACGGCGCCGGTGTGCTCGACGGGGATTCCGGTGGCCTTGGCGTAATCGCTCAGCAGGTGGTAGCCGCGAGCCACGAGCCGGGACTCCAGCGTGCCCGGTTTGGCGTCGAAGCCCGTGTGCAGGATGGCGGTATTGGCCTTGCTGGTTCCGTCTCCGACGTCGTCGCGGGCTTCGAGCAGCGCCACGGAGACGTCGTGGCCCGACAGCTCGCGTGCGATGGCCGAGCCGACGATGCCTCCTCCGATCACCACGATGTCGAAGACTTCGGGGTGAGAACGGTGGGGGGTGGGGGTCATGAGTGGTCTCCCTTGGTGGCGCAGGCCGCGGCGGCCTGCGCCCATGTGGTGCGGAACTCCTGGGCCCGGTCCTCGGACCAGCGGGGTTCGTAGACGGCTGCCGGCTGCCAGTCGCCGACGGCCTCTTCGAGGCTGATGGCGGGGTCGAGCGCGCAGCGGGCGAGCGCGGCGGCGCCGAGGGGGGTGGCGTGCGCGTTGGGGTAGATGTCGACGGGAAGCTGGGCGATGTCGGCCTGGGCCTGCATGAGGGCGGCGGAGTTGGTCAGTCCGCCGTCGGCGCGCAGCCGGTCCAGGGGCCGGTCGAGGTCGCGGCCGACGAGGGCCGTGAGCTCGGTGACCTGGGCGGCTATGCCCTGGAGCACGGCCAGTACGAGGTGCTCGCGGCGGGTGGCCAGGGTCAGGCCGGTGAGGGAGGCCGTGGCCTCGGAAGCCCACCACGGAGCGGCGAGTCCGGCGAACGCCGGGACGCACAGGACGCCCTCGCTGTCCTCCGCGACCAGCGCGTCGAGCTCGGTGGCGGACTGGAGAAGACCGAGGTCCTGGAGCCAGCGCACGGCCGAGGCCACGGTGTAGACCTGACCGTCCAGGCAGTACCGGGTCCGCCCCGCGGCCTGCCAGGCCACCGATGTCGTCAGGCCCGCGCTGGAGCGCACGGGAACCGGTCCCGTGTTCGCCAGCAGGAACGCGCCCGTACCGTAGGTGCACTTGGCCGTGCCCTGCTCCAGGCATGCCTCGGCGACCAGGGCGGCCTGCTGGTCGACGATCAGGCCGGCCACCGGCGTCTCCTGCCCGAAGGCGCGCGTGGTGCCGACCACCTCGTCGCTGCCGACGATGCGCGGCAGCCGCTCGTCGCCGAGGGAGAACAGCTCGGCGAGCTGCCCGTCCCACGCCGCGCCGTCCAGGTCGAAGATCAGCGAACGGCTGGCGGTGGAGGCGTCGGTGACGAACTCGCCCGTCAGGTGGTGCACGAGCCAGGTGTCGGTGGTGGTCACCACCCCGTCACGGGTGAGGTTGCGGCGCAGCCACGCCATCTTGGGTGCGGAGAAGTAGGGGTCGAGAACGAGACCGGTACGCCGCGCGATGTCCTCGCGGTGCTCGGCCAGCTCGGCGCAGATGCTCTCCGCACGGCTGTCCTGCCAGACGATCGCCGGGGACAGCGGCGTTCCCGTGGCCTCGTCCCAGGCCAGGACGGTCTCCCCCTGGTTGGCCAGGGCCACGCCGTCGATGGGCCGGCCGGCCATGCTCACGGCCCGGCGGCCGGCGGTGAGGACGGAGTCGAGCAGTTCGTACGGATTCTGTTCGACGCCTCCCCCGGGCAGGTAGGCGGGGCGGATGGTCTCCTCGGCTATGGCGACCGTTCCGTCCTCGGCGTCGACGACGATGGCTTTGGTGCCCGAGGTGCCCTGGTCGATGGCGAGGATCGTGGTCATCGCGGGGCTCCTTCCATGTCGGCCGCGGAGGGTGCGGTGGCGCTGTCCAGGGCGCGGTCGACGTCGGCCATGTCCGGCATCGTCAGGGCAGCGCGTCCGCGCCGGGCGATGAGCGCCACCAGGTAGACGGCGCCGATCCCGCACAGCACCAGGACGTAGGCCCAGGGGCCGCGGAAGGAAGCGTCCCGGAAGATGAGCAGCTCGTACACCAGCCAGACCGCGGCCAGAAGCAGGACCGGGACCTCCCACCGTCCCAGGGAGAAGCCGCGCGACGGCGGCAGGGAGGAGCGCTTGGCCGCGTACATCGCGACCGTGCCGGCGTAGATGACGGCGGGCAGCAGGGTGGCGGCGGAGAACAGCTGGAACAGGGCGTCGGTGGAACGGGAGAAGACCGCGAGGACGATCTGCGCGATGAGCATCATGAACACGGTGGCGTTCAGCGGTGTCGCCGTCCGGGGGTGGATGCGCTCGAGCAGGCGCCATCCGGGGAAGCGCTCGTCCCTGGACATCGCGTAGACGAGGCGGGTTCCGCTGAGGGTGATCACCAGTCCGCAGGAGAAGATCGAGACCACGACGAGGACCAGGAGGGCCTTGCCCACCACGGACCCGAGCACGGCGGTGATCACGGTGGCCACCGGGGTGGCCGACTCGGCGGCGCCGTCGACCTGGCCGACGGCGGCGGTCACGGCGACCAGGAAGAGGAAGCCGAGGACACCCAGGGACAGGACGGCCTGGACCATCGCCCTGGGGATGACGCGGGCGGGATTCTTGGTCTCCTCCGCCAGGTTCGCCGCGGACTCGAATCCGACGATGGTGAACGCGCCGAGCAGGAACGCCAGGGCGAAGGGGCCGGCGTGGGTTCCGCCGCCCAGACCGTAGTAGCCGCTCTCCGGGATCGTCCCGGTGTCGAACAGGTTGGCGAAGTCGAGCTTGCCGGTGAAGTAGCCCACCGCGAACAGCAGCACCGTCAGCGCGATCATGCCGATGAGCTGCGCTGTCACCGCCGCGCTGTTGACCTTGTGCGTGATGCGCGTGGACGCGGCGACCAGCATGGCCTGCAGCAGCACCACGCCGGCCGTGATGACCCAGGCGTTCTGCGTCGTGCCGACGTACTGGAACAGCTCGGGGAGAATCGTGGAGGCGATCGTGTAGTCCACGGCGACCACGACGACCCCGAGGAAGGCGAACGAGATCCAGCCCATGATCCAGCCCCACACGGGGCCGACGATCCGCGACACCCACTGGTAGGAGTACCCGCTGATCGGGATGCGCGCCGCCAGCGCTCCGAAGACGAGGGCGATGCAGAGCTGGCCGACCACGGAGATCGGCCAGGCCCAGATGCCGCGTGGGCCCGAGGTGGCGAGCACCGAGCCGTAGGCCGTGAAGATCCCGGTCGCGATCGATACGAACCCGAACGCCACGGAGAACGAGGCGTACCAGCCCAGTTCCCGCGCCATCACCTGGTTCGGCTCGCCCTGCTGCCCCTCAGCCGTTCTTGGCGCCTGAGCACCTGCTTCTGATTTGGCCATGACCTCGTTCCCTGCTTCAGAGTGCCCCGCCGTCGCCGCGGAAGCCAGTGGGTGGTGGAGAACCGGATGCGGTCGGTATCAAGGCGCGCGCCCCACAGGGATGCGCTGGAGCCTGTCCGTGGCGGGACAGCTGCAAGGGCGCGCGGTCCGCGCCACCTCGATACCTGTCAACAGTCGCACGTGACCGTTTGTGTGGACTATTGACTGCTGAGAGTGTGGACCCTTGCCCGTTTGCCGTCAAGGGTTCACGTTCCCGACCTGGGGAGCCGCCGCTGATCGCTTAGCAGAAACCGCCTTGAGCTGCAGAGAAAACCGAACTTCGAGGCCGCCGGCGATGCGTTCTGGACATCACATGAGCCCTAGAATGCAGTCAGGGTTCCACAGAAACAGTCAATCAGAGAGGGTCGGACGTGCTAGCAGCCGAGCGTCACCGCAGGATCGTCGCCGAGATCGCCCGGCTCAGATTCATCACGACGGACGACCTGACCAGCCTGCTGAGCGTCTCCCACGAGACGATCCGCAGGGACCTCGCCCTCCTTGAGCGCCGCGGCGAACTGGCACGCGTCCACGGAGGGGCCACCGCCGTCCGGTCCCCCGTCGGGGAGGAGGCATCCTTCAACGAACGCAGGGGCGCATTCCTCGCCGAGAAGCAGGCCATCGGCCAAGCCGCAGCGGCCCTGATCGAACCCAACCAGACGGTCGTCATCGATGTCGGCACCACGGCTCTGGAGGTGGCCCGCGCCCTGCCCGCCGACCACGTCGGCGTCATCGCCACCCCGTCCCTGCTCGTGGCCGCCGAAGTCAGCTCCCGCCCGCGCGTCGAGGTCCTGGTCAGCGGCGGGCGGCTGCGCGGAGGCGACCTGGCCTGCTCCAACGCCCAGACCGTCGAGTTCTTCGACAACCTGCGCGCGGACGCGGTCTTTCTGGGCTCCGGCGGCATCGCCTCCTACGGCCTGACCGACTTCCACCTCGACGAAGTCGCGACGAAGCGCGCCATGCTCGCCAACGCGTCCCACCGCTACGTACTCGCCGATTCCAGCAAGTTCGGACGCACGGCCGCCCACCGCGTCTGCGAACTCGACGGCTTCGACACCCTCATCACCGACAGTCCCTGCCCGGACGACCTGAGCGACGCCCTCGACGCGGCGGGCGACAACATCGTCGTGGCCTGAGGAATCGTGTCCCGACGGACGGGTCCCGAAGGACCGTGTCCCGAAGGACCGCCCGAAGAACCGTCGCGGCCCGAGGACAGGTCGGCGCGGGCCGGCACTGCCCCTACCCGACCCCTTCGCCCACCGCCGCCCCGCTGACCGTGGCCCGGTTCGCCAAGAGCCAGTGCCGTCCCTGCCCGTCCCGCGCTCAGTGCACCAGCACCACCGACAGCGCCCGCACCGTGGGGTTTCCCCCGCGCGAACTCCACGTCCTGCAACTCCGCGTCCGTACCGAACAGCAGACGCCCGAGTGGAAGGCCAGATACGCGGTCCGCTCCGGAGTGGAGGGCACGGTCAACGAGTTCGCCCACGGACACGGCATGCGCCGCTGCCGCTACCGAGGACACGGGAAGGCCCATGTCCAGCACGTCCTGACGGCCATCGCCGTCAACATCGAACGCCTCCGCCGACTGCCACCGACCGAGGAACCCCCCACACCCCGCCGACCGACCGCCTTCCAGAACTACCTCGACCAGCGCGAGATGCCCCGGCCGAAGTCATGGCGAACCCTGGGCACCTGACATCAACAACTCCAAGATCCCCGACCGAGTCAGGCTCAACGCCGGCAGATCTCCCAGCATCGGAAGATCCCTTGCCTCCGGCGTGGTGGGCGTGCACGCACCCGAGGAGCAGCGCGAGGAATCCAGCCGTTCCACCGCGGCCGTGCAGGACGATCCACCGACGCCCCGCCTGGACCTCCTCTTGACTCCCTCCTGCCACCGCGTTCACAATCACAGACAGAAACAGTCAACTTTCCACATGTTCGGGCATCGGAGCAGCGACGCGTCATGACAAGATCGAGACGCCGCAACCGGCCTTCCATGACCGGACGAACCGCCGCAACCGCCCCGCGCGGGAGTGAGGGACGGCTCCAGCTCTCCACCGGAACCCAGGGATCCCGTGTCCCGGCGCGGGAACATCTCTCGGAGTCCTCCCGCGAGCCCGTGCTCGGGTGCTCCCGGGCCGCCCGCGTCGGGAACCAGGTCTTCGCCGCCGACATGAGGGCCGGGGCCGCCGACGGGGCCGCCGAAAATGCCGAGGCAGCAGCGCGGGCGCGCGAGATCTTCGGCCGAATCGACGCCGGCCTCGACCCGATGAACGCTGTCCACGGCGATGGCTTCCGCGATGTCCTCCCTGATCCGGCGGTCGTCGAGGTGGGCGTGCCCACTGCCGCAGACCCTCTCGTCGAGACGAAAGCCGACACCCTCCCACAGTGAACCCGACCGAGAACATCACTTCGATCTTCGACCTCGACGGCGTCCTGACCAGCGACGACACGTTGTCGTCACTGGTCAGAGCCCGTCTGGCAGCTCGTCCTCCCCGGTTCGCCGCTGCGCTCCCACCGTTCTTGCTCGCCTCGGCCGCACCACCGGACGGCGCGCTGAGGCCCGCGATGAACCGGGCGATCGTAGCCTTGGCGCTGCGCGGAATGACCCGCGGCCAGTACGAGGAGCTGGCCGCCGCGACGGGCCGGACCATGGCGGCCCGGACAGCGGTCGGGCAGGCCGTGACAAGGTGCCGGCGCGCCCTCGACGAGGGGCCGACAGTCGTGGCGACAGCCTCGGAGGAGAACCTCGCGCGTGCGTTTCTGGACGGTGTCGGCCTGCACGGCATCCCCTTGGCCGCCTCCCGGCTCGACTTCACCCCACGAGGGCCTCGCCTCGTGGCGCACAACGTGGGCGAAGCAAAGATCGACGCCGTCCGAGCGCTGGGGTTCGCCCCCGAGGAAGCGGTCCTGTACACCGACTCGGCCAGCGACCTCCCGCTCGCCCGTGTCGCCCGTCGGACCGTCACCGTCAATGCCGCCCGCCGCTCGATCGCGAAGCTCACCAACGCCTCCGCGGACATCCGTCACGAGCGCTGGCGCTGAGACGGCACGAGCTCTGCCCCAAGTGGTCCCCTTCCACGACGGACGAGCACCCAGGCGTGGAGCAGCCGGTCACCTCGCTCCGCGGCGGCCCGGACCGCGGTCCGAAACGCCCGGGCCATCCGGTGGGGCGGTACGCAAGGGTCCGTGCCGCCCCACCGGCACGTTCGGTCAGAAATGCGGGGCCGGACCGCTACGGCCGGTCGTCGCCATGGCCGCAGGCCCGGTGCCGTCCGCCGTGCACCGCCGCGCTCGCCGACGGGCGCGGAGCGGCGGTGGCCCGGTCGAGTCGCGCGGCCGCGGCCCGTCCCGCCGACGAGTGCGCGTCGTGGACGACCCGGCCGCCCACCAGGGTCAGCTCGACACGGGTGTCGCTGATGTCGGCCACCGGGCACTTCGTCACATCGCGGTCGAGAACGATCAGGTCCGCCGCCAGCCCGGGGCGGACGGTTCCCGTAAGCCGGTCCATGCGCAGCTGCCATGCCGTGCCGTGCGTGTGCATCCGCAGCGTCGACGTACGGCTCAGCCCCTCCAGCTCCCGGTAGAGCGGTCCCTCGCCCTCCGCGCCCGTGCGGTCGATCGCCGTACGGATCTGGTTCCACACCTGGAGCGGGTCCACCGGCCAGTCCGAACCGCCCGAGAGCCGGGCCCCGTGCCGCTCCAGGGAGCGGGCGGGGTACATCCAACGGTGCCGCTCGGGCCCGATGTACGGCAGCAGCGCCTCCATTGTCCACGTGTCCTGTGCGGCCCACTGGAGCTGCATGCAGGCCACCACGTCCAGTGCGGCGAACCGCCTCAGATCCGCCGGGTCCACCAGTTGGAGGTGAGCGATGGTGTTCCGGGCACCACGCAGCCCGGTCGTGCGCCGGGCGTACGCGTACCCGTCGAGCGCCGTACGCACCGCGCGATCGCCGAGTCCATGAGCGTGCATCTGCCAACCGGCCCGGTTGAAGACCTCGGTCAGCCGCCCGTATTCCTGTCCGGTGGCGTACAGCTCACCGCGGTTGTCGGTCGGGTGTCCGGAACCGTCCAGATAGGGTGCCAAAAGCGCCGCCGTCTGCGCCGGGTACTCGATCACCCCGTCGAGAAACACCTTGATCGTCCCGAACCGCAGCCCGGGTACGTCACGGAAGGAGTGCCGCAGCCCGTGCGCATGGGCAAGGGCGGCTTTCGGATCCTTCACCAGGTCCGCATCGATCCTGATCGCGGGGACGATCCGCTGCGGCAACGACCCCGCGTCCGCCAGAGCCCGATAGAGCGCCAGCTCGCTCTGCCCGACCATCGCGTCCATCATGGTCGTCACGCCGCAAGCCGCTGCCTGGGCGAGGACCCGGGCGCAGGCGGCGACCAGTTCGGCCTCGCCGGGCTCCGGAATGTGACGGGTCACCAGCGGCTGGGCGTCGTCCTTGAGCACTCCGCTGGGCTGCCCGTCCGGCCCCTTCACGATCTTTCCGCCCACGGGATCGGGGGTCGCCGTCGTGATACCGGCGATCTCCAGGGCACGGGCGTTGACCCAGATGTTGTGGCCGTCGCCCCCGATGAGCGCGACCGGGCGGCGCGTGGGAAGGGTGTCGAGCAGCGAGTGGTGAGGGAGGGTGCCGTGCGGCAGCAGACCGATCGGGTTCCAGTCCGAGACCACCAGCCAGCCCTCGGGTTCCTGGCCCGGCGTGTCCTGGAGAAAGCCGGTGAGGATCGCCAGGAGTTCCTCGGCAGTCGTCTCGGCGCCCTCCAGGGAGGGGCGCAGTGAGCGGTCGCCCGCGGAGAGCGGATGCACATGGCCGTCGTGGATACCGCTCATCACGGTCGCACCGCGCGCGTCGACGATCTCGGTGCCACGTCCGGCGAGGCGGCGCAGGTCGCGGCCCCGGCCGGTGGCGAGAATCCGGCCGTCGCGCCCGACGGCCACGGCCTCGACGGGGCGGGCACCGGGAAGTCCGGTGAACACCTGTGCGTTGTGGACGATCAGGGCGGCGGCACTCCGCTGTGCGGCGGCTGCGGGGCCGGCCGCCGCACCCACCAGTCCGGCCGCACCCGCGGCAAGCACGGTCCGCCGGGCGAGAGAAGAAGTCATGGCCACTCCAAGGGTTGGGCTGCATTCGCTGTGGCCGGACCCTCTTTGATTAACGCCGTAACCAGAACCCGTTCGGAACGACTGAATCCGTAGGATGACGCCATGTCAGGGCCCACTCTCGCAGATGTGGCACGCGCCGCAGAGGTCTCCACCGCCACCGTCTCGCACGCTCTCAACGGAACGGGCCGGCTCGCCGACTCCACGCGCCGCCGGGTCCGCGAGGTGGCCATCGCGCTCGGCTACGGCGCACAGCGAGCCCCGCGGGCCGGGAAAACCCTGGGCGTGGCCGTCACCACCTATGCCGGATCGGCCTGGAACTTCCTCGATGTCCCGTACTTCGCCCAACTCCTCACTGTTGCCACAGCCACCGCGCACGCCCACGGCTACGCCCTGACCATCCTCCCCGCCACCTGCGGGGCCGAGACGCCCTGGCACACCCTCACCGTGGACGGCATGCTGCTTCTCGACAGCCCCGCGGAAGACCCGGTACTGCGCGCGCTGCGCGCCCGGGGCATCCCGCTCGTCTTCGACGGCCGCCCCGTCGATCCGAGGCCCGGGGACATCTGGGTCGACAACGACCACATCGCCACCACCCGCGAGGTTCTCGGCCACCTGACCGCCTCGGGCGCCCGACGGATCGCCCTGCACGCCGGATACGGCGACGAGCACTACACCCGGACCGTGACCCGCTCCTACCAGCAGTGGTGCCACGAACACGCCCGGACTCCGCTGGTCCTCACCTTCGACCCGTACGACACCTCGGGCCACGGCTTCGACGCCGTCTTCGCCGCCCGCGCCTGCGACGCGGTCTACACGGTCTACGACCCCGGCGGTCGCCAGGTCCTGGCCGCAGCGGCTCGCCACGGCCTGCGGATCCCCGACGACCTCCTCCTCGTCTGCGCCAGCGAGGACCATGCCTACGCCGAGAGCGATCCACCGGTGAGCACCGTGACTCTGCGCCCCGCGACGATCGCCGAGACCGCGGTGACGGCCCTGGTCTCCCGCCTGTCTTCCACTGGCCCGCCGCCACCCGTCGGTGCCCTGACGGTCCCGGCGGTCCTCCACCCCCGCCGCTCCTCACGCCGCCGGGCCCGGTCCGGCTGCACTCGGCCGGGAGGTTGACACAGCCCCTGCCGGTTGTTGATCACGGGGTCGCGACCGCCCTTCAGCGGCCGGTCGGCCCAGGGATCCGTTCGGGGGGTGTTGTGCGCCCCGGGTCCGAGGCGGCGTCGCGGAGACCGAGGCAGCGGGGAGGGCAGGCCCCATTCGACATCGCCGCGGTTGCCGAGGCCGAGGTCGGCGAGGTGACGGCGCGGGCCGGAATTCCCCTGTCCGTCCGCGAAGGCGTCAGCCGCACCAGCGGCGGAGAGCCGGTGCCGTACGCACGGTGAGTCATGTGCTTCCGCCGCCGACCGCGGGGTCGGCGGCCGAGTGACGGCCGGCCGCCGCTACCGTCCCGGTGTGCTGTCGCGCACGACCGGCTCCGCAGGGAGCAGCAGCCCGCTCGCCGGGGCGGCGGCGGGATCCTCGACGGCGGTGATCAGCCGGTCGACGAGGGTGTGGGCGATGGCGGCCAGGGGCAGGCGCGCGCTGGTGAGGGCGGGCTGGAGCAACGTGCAGAGCGGGATGTCGTTGAAACCGGTGACGGCGATATCGCCGCCGACGGTGAGGTTTGCGGAACGGATGGCCTGGTAGGCGGTCAGGGCGAGCCAGTCGCTTGCGCATACCAGGGCGGTCGGGCGGTCGGGGCCGGTGAGCAGGCGCTGGACGGCGTGGGACAGCGCGGCCGGGTTGTCGTCGGGGACGCCGACCTCGAAGGCGCCGTCGGGGGCGGCGGCCGCGGCTTGCAGGAAACCGGCTCTGCGGTCGGCGAGCCAGGGCAGGGACGCGGCGGAGTTGAGGTAGCAGATTCGGCGGTGGCCCTGGTCGAGCAGGAGTCCGACCAGGGCGGCGGTGGCGGCGGTGGAGTCGATGTCCACCCAGTTCTGCGGGCGGCCGGGGGCGGTGCGGCCGAAGGCGGCGAACGGGAAGCCGGCCTCGGTGAGCACGTCGACGCGGGGGTCGTCGTGGACGACGTCGGAGAGGACGAACCCGTCGACCTGGCGGGCCGCGATCAGTCCGTTGAAGGACCTGGCGACCGCTCCGGCCCCCTGCTGGGGGTCGGAACGGAACACCAGGATGCGGTGGCCGACCGCGTCGGCGGCGGTCACCAGCGCCTGGAGGAAGCCACCCATCAGCGGGTTGGGGTCGGCGGGGTTGTCGGCGGGGGCGGGATAGCCGATGACCTTGCGGGTGCCGGTGCGAAGGCTGCGGGCGGACTGGTCGGGCTGGTAACCGAGTTCGTCGATGGCGGCGGTGACCCGGGCAAGGGTGGTGGCGCGCAGCCGGTGCGGTGCGTTGAGGGCGTTCGAGACGGTCTGGCGGGAGACTCCGGCCGCGTGTGCGACGTCCTCGATGGTCACCTGTCGAGCGGTCATCGTTCCTCTGTGGTCGGCGGGCTGGGAGCGCGGGTGGCTCCCAGCCCGCGGTTGTCAGTGCTCGCGGATCAGGGTGAGCAGGCCACCGGTCGGCACGGTCACCGGGTTCACTCCGGCGACGAGGTCGAGCACGGTCTCGGACAGGATCTCACCACGGCAGTCCTGGACGCGTGCGAGGGCCTGTTCCGGCCGGGTGGCGGTCAGGAGCACCGCAGGGTCGCCGTCCGCGTTGGCGACGAGCAGGGTCTGCGGGCCGTCCGCGGCGTGCCGGTCGGGGAGGGCGACGGGCAGCGGCGCGTAGCGTGCGACCACGGTGGTGTGGCGGTCGTGGGCGCGGACCAGGGGGTAGCCGAGGTCCGGTCGCGTGGGTTCCAGGACACCGAGTTGGAGGACGTCGGCGTACTGGCGGAAGACGCCGAGCCAGAAGCGCAGGGTGGCGAGCTGGTCGGGGCTCTGGGCGGCGAGGTCGACGGAGATCTGCGGCACCGAGAACAGGGCGTTGACGAGGTGGACCGCGATGGCCTCGGGCATCTCGGCGGAGTTCCACATGATCATGTCGGCGTGGACGGCGAGCGGGCCCGCGGTGAGCCGGCAGTCGACGGTGCGCTGGCGGTTCTCGGCGGGGCTGAGCGGGCAGTCGGTGGCGCGGATCATGGTGGCGTACGGCCACAGCCCGGGGCTGACGTAGGGCTGGCGGTGCTCGACGATTATGTCCGGCCGGGTGCGGCGCAGGCGGGCGTCGAGATCGGCGAGCAGTTGGAGTACGCCCTCGTGGACGTCGGTGTGGTCGGCGCCGGCCGGGGCGGGCGGGGGGTCGGTGACGGCGAAGCGGTCGATGAAGTCGAGCTTCAGACCGTCCATGTCCCACTGCTCGACGGCGCGGGAGGCCTTCTCGACCAGGTAGGCGCGGACCTCGGGGTGGCGGGGGTCGAGCACGGCCGCTTCCAGGTGGGGCTCCTCCCGCAGGATCAGGTCCTTGAAGCGGTCCCAGGCGTCGTTGTGCCGGCCGATGAACGGCAGTGCGTACCACAGGAGGTAGGCGAGGCCGAGCCGGTGGACCTCGGCGACGTGGGCCGCGGGGTCGGGGAAGGCCACCGGGTTGGGCTCCCAGTCGCCGCAGTGGCCGTAGCCGCGGGCGCGGTCGGTGGTCTGCCAGCCGTCGTCGACGATGATGCTCTCGCAGCCGACGGTCACGGCGAGGGCGGCCTGGCGTTCGACGGCGGCGGTGTCGACGTTCTGGTGGAGGCTGTACCAGGTGGAGTAGGCGGGCATCCGGGCGGCGGGGGCGATACCGGGGTGGTGCAGGCCCTCGGCCCACCAGGCGGTGACGGCCTGCAGGGTGGCGGCGAAGTGGCGGCCGCTGAGGTCGATCCGCAGCCGCAGTGGCGGCCCGTCCGGAGTGAGGTCCTGTTCGACGGCAAAGGCGAACTCGCCGCTCTCCTCCACTACGCCGGCGCCGACGCGTACGGGTGCGGAGGTCTCGTCGGCGGCTGCGGTGCACAGGGCGCGGTCGTCGGCGCCGATCAGACTGGCGAGGGGGGCGCCCAGGGCGAGCGAGACGGTCCGGGGGGCGATCCAGGACGGCGGCAGCCAGCGGGAGGCGTTGGTGTCCGGGGTCCAGTAGGCGGTGGCCGCGACGCAGGGGACCCTCCATTCGGCGCGGACGGTGGCCGCGGCCGACGCCGTGACCTCGATCAGGACCACGTTGTCGCCGACCGGGGTGACGGTGGTCCCCAGCCGGTCGCAGCCGAGCCCGGTGAGGTGGACGGTGAGCGGGTCGTCGGTGGAGTGGAGCAGGCCGGTGGCGAGCTGCCGGTGGACGACGGTGTCGGGGGTGGCCACGGTCGGCGTGTTCGGGCGCCAGGCCGGGACGGGCTGCTGCGGGGTGGCGTCCTGCGAGGCGGTACCCGGCTCGGTGAGCGCCTGCGGGCTCTCGGTGAGCTCGTCGGCGGGGCGCGGTTCGGGGGTCACGGTGGTCACTCCTTGGTGGCCCCGGCCAGCAGGCCGGAGATGAATTGACGTTGCAGGACGAGGAAGAGGGCCATCACGGGGATGGCGGCGATGCCTGCGGCGAGCAGGACCTGCGCGTAGTTGGTGGTCGACAGCCCCTGCAGGGTGGCGGTGGCCACGGGCAGCGTGTACATCTCGGGGCTGCGCAGCGCGATCAGCGGCCAGACGAACTGGTTCCAGCCGCCGAGGAAGACGAACAGCGCGAGTGCCGCGATGATCGGCCGGTTGACCGGGATGACGATCCGCCACAGCACCCGTAGTTCACCGGCGCCGTCGACGCGGGCCGCGTCGAGGAGTTCGTCGGGCATGGAGCGCAGTGCCTGCCGCATCAGGAAGATGCCGAACGGGGTGACCAGGCCGGGCAGGATGATGGACTGGTAGGAGTCGATCAGGCCCAGTTCCATCATCATCTGGAAGATCGGGATCAGCATGACCGTGTCCGGGATGACCAGGGTGCTGAGCAGCAGGACGAAGAAGAGATTGCGCCCGCGGAACTCGAACTTGGCGAAGGCGTATCCGGCCAGCACCGAGACGGCGACCGCACCGATCGTCTGGACGCCTGCCACCAGCAGGGTGTTGAGCAGGACCCGGATGAGTCCGATGGACTCCTCCAGCCCGCGGAGGTTCTCCATGAGGTGGCCGCCGGGCAGCAGTTTCGGCGGCCAGGAGAACACGTCCTTGTCCTCCTGGGTCGCGGCGATGGCGAGCCAGTAGAACGGGCCGACGCAGAGCGCGAAGGCGCCCGCGAGCAGCAGGGTGAGCAGGGGGCCACGGGGCTTCACCGGCGCTCTCCCATCAGGCGGACCTGCACGATGCCGAGCACGGACACGATCAGCGCGAGCGCGTAGGCGATGGCAGAGGCGTAACCGAAGTCGAAGAACTTGAAGCCGTTGTTGTAGAGGTACATGGTGACCGTCAAGGTGGCGTTGTCGGGGCCGCCGCCGGTGAGGACGTACGGCTCGTCGAAGAGCTGCAGGGTGCCGATGGTGGAGAGCACCACGGTGAGAAGCAGGATCGGCCGCAGCTGGGGAAGGGTGATGGAGAAGAAGCGCCGGATCGGTCCCGCGCCGTCGACCATCGCGGCCTCGTACAACTCCTTGGGAATGCCCTGCAGGCCCGCGAGGTACATCACCGCGTTGTAGCCGGTGTAGTGCCAGGTGATGACGAGGACGACGCCCACACGGGCCCAGAAGGGGCTGCCGAGCCAGTTCACCCGGTCGACGCCGAACAGGGAGAGGACCCAGTTCAGCAGCCCGGCGTCGCGGTTGAGGATCACGGAGAACATCACGCCCGCGGCGACCAGGCCGGTCAGCGAGGGGACGAAGACGCCGAGTCGCCAGAGCGGGCGCAGCCAGACCTTGGTGGAGTTGAGGGCGAGGGCGACGAGCAGGGCCAGGCCGAGCATCAGCGGCACCTGGACGACCAGGATCAGCGCGGTGTTCTTCAGCGCGGTCCAGAACAGCGGATCTTCCAGCAGGCGCCGGTAGTTGGCGAGTCCGGCGAAGGTCCTGTCGTCCCCGCTGCCGGTGGTGAGGCTGATCCAGAGCGAGGAAGCTATGGGGTACGCCTTGAAGATCGCGAACCCCAGGACGGCGGGCATGATCAGCAGGTAGGGGATGGAGCCGCGGGTCAGCAGCCGGCGTCGGCCCGGACGGGCACGGCCGGTGCGCGCGGGGGTGCCGCGGCGGGCCGGGGTGGCGGGAACGCGTTCGGACGGGGCGAGGGACATGGTGGTCAGGCCGCCTGCTGCCGGCCGGTCTGCTGGGCGAGCCGTTCGGCGGCCTCCTTGAGGGCGTCGGCCGGGTCGGCGTCCTTGAGCAGCACCCGGCTCTGGGCGTCGCTGGCGAGCTTGAGTGCTCGGGTGTAGTCGCCGGTGAAGTTGGTGGCCTCGGAGCCGGAGGAGAGCGTGTCGACGAAGGTCTTCAGCACCTTCTGGCCGCCGTAGAACGGGTGGGGCGCGCTGAACCTCGGGTCGGCGTACGCCGCGCCGAGAGCGGGGAAGACGCCGCCGGAGGTGAACATCCGGTTGATCTCGGCGGGCTTGGTGAGCGCGTACTCGATGAATCGCCAGGCGGCCCGGCGGCGCTTGCTGGAGGCCGCGACGGCCAGGTAGGTGGAGTTGACGATGGCGCTGCGCCCGCCCCCGGGAACGGCGGCGGGAGGCTGCATGACGCGCCATTTCCCCTTCTGGTCGGGGAACTTGGTGGCCAGGTACTCCACGGCCCAGGCGGGGTCCGGGGAGGTGGCGAGCTTCCCCTGGCCGAGCAGGCGTTTCCTGGTGCCCTGGCCCGCGGTGTCGGCGAGCAGGCCGCCGTCGTCGAGCCGCTTGATGATGGTGAGGGCCTGGACGGCTTCCTGGGAGGCGAGCGTGATCTTGCCTGCCCGGTCGAAGTAGAAGGCGCCCTGGAGCTGCATCAGGTTCTGGAAGAAGTCCATGTCCGGGGTGGTGCCGGGCTTGTCGAGCCCGAGCAGTTGGGCGCCGGTGGCGGCGTGGATCTTCGGTCCGGCGGCGATCAGGTCGTCCCAGCTGCTGATGGCGGCGGGGTCGACGCCGGCCTTCTCGAAGTAGTCCCGCCGGTAGAACAGCCCGAGCGGGTTGACCTCCCACGGGAGGGCGTGGGCGGCCTTGTCCTTGCCTATGACGGTCGGCCACAGGCCCTTGGCGAAGGCGTCCTTGTGCAGGTCGGCGCCGAGCTTGGACAGGTCGGCGAGGCCGTCGGGGAACTTCTCCAGGTAGCCGGGCAGGTAGTCGACACCGATGTGCAGGACATCGGCGAGTCCCTTACCGCTGGAGGCGAGGCCGACGGTGATCTTGTCCCAGATGGCCGGGTTGCCGACGTCCTGGATGTCGACCTTGATGCCGGGGTTGTCCCGCTCGAAGGAGGGAACGACGCCGCGCAGGGCTTCGGCCGCGGTGGTCCAGCTCCAGACGGTGATCCGGCCGCTGTCGCCGTCGGCGCCGGCGTTGCCGCCCGATCCGCTGCCGCCGCAGGCGGACAGGCCGAGCCCGGCGGCGGAGGCGGTGGCGAGCTGGAGCAGTTGGCGGCGGCTCAGTTGATGGGGCATGTCGGCTCCTGGGGATAGTGGGTCGTGCGGTGAGTGAGGGTGTGCAGCGCCTCGGCGAGCAGGTCCGCCGCGGCGCCCGGGGTGGAGGCGTGGGGAGACAGCCGGATCCACTCGTCGCGACGGGTGGTGATCAGGCCGGCCTCTTCGAGGGTGTGGTGGACGGTGGCGGGGTCGTGGCCGGGCAGGCGGAAGGTGCCGATGCCGGCGCGCTCGTGGGGGCCGAGTCCGTCCAGCAGGATGTCGGCGCCGACCCGTCGTGCGCGGTCGAGCAGGTCGGCAAGGTTGGCGCGGATACGGGCGCCGACAGCAGCGGGGCCGCCCTGGTCGAACAGGTCGTCGATGGCCGCGCCGATGGCCGCGGCGGCCGGGAAGTCCGGGTTCGTGGCGAGGTGGGCGGCGGCCCCGGGCAGCGGCGGAGCCGGGTGCCGGGGCGCGAAGGGCTCCGCGACGCCGGCCCATCCTCCGAGCCCGGGAGTCAGGCGGTCGGCGCACCGGTCGCGGATCAGTAGCAGTGCGGCTCCCCAGCCGGCACGTAGCCACTTCTGGCCGCCGCTGACGAGGATGTCGGCGGCGTCCGCTTCGAGTGCGACGGCGCCCAGGCCCTGGATGGCGTCGACGATCAGCAGCCGATCGGGCCCGAGGATCTCCTTGAGGGCGGCGAGCGGCGCCAGGTGGCCGGTGAGCGAGTCGACGGCGCTGACGGTGAGGGCGGTGACGTCGGGAGTGAGGTGGCGGCGCAGGAGGTCGGGGGTGATGTGCCGCTGCCCGGCCGGGTCGACGAGGCGGACCGCGGGGCCGCCGCGGTCGGCGAAGCGGAGCCAGGGGTAGAGATTGGCGGGGAACTCGCCGCGGGGCACCAGGACGGTACCGGGGCCGTGGAGCGCGGCGGCCACGGTGAACAGGCCGTTGCTGGTGGACGGGGCGAGGGCGATTTCGTGCGGGCGGGCGTCCAGCAGCCGGGCCGCCGCGGCCCGCGAGGCGTCGCTGAGGACGAACAGCCGGTCGAGGTCGGCGGGGTCGACGCGGGCGGCGAGCGCGGTCGTGGCGGCGAGCGCGGCGGCGGCCGGGCGGGAGAGCGGGCCGACCCTGGCGTAGTCGAGGTAGCCCGCCCTCGGACCGCCGACGGGATCCGGACCGGAGGCCGCGGGGGTGGCGGCTTCGGGCGCATGAATTTGATCGTTCAAAAATCTGCCCTAACGGAGCCTGTTTGTGCACTTCCAGGAATTTGAAGGATCACATTAGGGAGATCGGGCCGACCCGGCAAGAGGTTCAGCGCAACTGCTTTCCGGCGAGCCGGCCGGCTTCGCGCGGACGGGCTGCATGTGCAAGCCCGTCCCGGTCCCGTGAATCTCTCCCCCACAGCGCGGGAGGGCCCCTGAAGGACGGCAAGAAGTTCCGCTTCGCCCGGCCGGAGGCCTGGGGCGAGCCGGGCGGCCACCGTGCAGGCCACCAACCGGTACGGCGCCGCCCGCGTGATGGCGTGGAACCGCATACACCCACGACTCGCCGCCCGCTCGGCATGGATCGGCCAAACCAGTGAACTCCCCCTCATCGAAGGTACGGTGATTCGCCTCCAGGTCGGCCTCCTGCCCGGCGGAAACGGCACGCTGCTCCGCAGGCTTGGCCTGAGCCCCGCCCGGGCGGGTCGGTGGTGCAGTCGAGTATCAGAACTCTCCGAAGAGTTCGGTGGAGTTGCCCCGGCGGTCGCTGGGTACGTACCCGTCCCACTGACCGGCAGCAACTACCTGGAACTGCTGTCGGTGCGGTGTCAGGCCATCACCGAACGCGGGATCCGTCTCCATCACCGCACCTACGACTGCGACCTGCTGGGCTCCTGCCGGGGCCAGGACTCCGATGCGGCGGCCCGCGACGGGAAGTGGGAAATCCCCGCCGACCCCACGACGTCCGCCAGATCCGAGTACGGCTCCCCGACGGGCAGCTCGCCGAGATCCCGTGGATCCACCGCGACCACGCGCGTCACCCGTTCAACAGCCGATGGGCACCGATCAACAACTGATGGGCACCGATCCGACCGCCCGCCCCAGTCAGTCAGTCAGTAGGCGTTGTCGTGGGTGGTATCCACTGCGGTGGGTGTCTGGCGGAGGGTGTGCTGGACGGCGATCACGGCGGCGTCGTCGGTCAGGTGGCCGCCGACGTGGGCGAGCAGGTCGGTGCGCAGGTGGTGGATCAGCGCGGAGGGGCTGTGGGGGGTCCAGGAGGCGGCGCGCTCGGTCAGCGGGTAGAACACTCCCAGGGGGTCCCGGGCCTCGACCACTCCGTCGGTGTGCAGCAGCAGCAGGTCTTCGGGCTCGAAGGTGAAGGTGTCGACGTGGTACGCGGCAGCGGTCAGTTCGCCAAGGCCCAGAGGCGGGGCGGGGCGCGTGGCGTGCAGCGCGGAGGCATGCCGACCGCGCAGCAGCAAGGGGGGCGGGTGCCCGCAGTTGACCACGTGGATGAGCGGCAGCGCGTCGGGGATGTCGAGAAGTGCGGCGGTGATGAAGCACTCCCCGGCCTTCTCCGCCTCGGAGGGCTCGGCCAGGTTCCAGCACACGCTGTGGTCCAGGTAGGCCGCGAGCTCGGGCAGGCCGGCCTGGCGGTGCGCGGACCCCCGGAAGGCGCCCAGCAGCAGGGCGGCGTCGCTGATCGCGGTCAGGCCCTTGCCCATCACATCGCCGATGATCAGCCGGGTGCCCGTGGCGGTGCGGATAGCCGCGTACAGGTCGCCGCCGATCACGGACTGCGACTGTGCCGCCAGGTACATGGATGCCACCCGCAGCGGACCGATCCGCCGCGGCAACGGCCGTAGCACCGCCCGCTGCGTGGCCTCCGAAACCATCCGCACCAGCGCCAGCTCACGGGCGTGCCGCTCGCTCAGACAACAGAAGACCGTCACGATCACCGACACCACCAGCAGGGCGACGAACTGCGAGTCGAAGTCCATCGTGCCGAGCAGGTGGGAGTCCAGGCCGATGACGAGCATGCCCACCATCGCAATGGCGGCGATCGCCCCGGTGACGAGGGTCGAGGCGAAGGACGCGGTGAGTGCGGGCGCCACGATCAGCAACGACGGCCCCAATGGCAGGCCGAGCGCCACTACGTCCACCATCACGATGACCACGATCAGACCGAGCGGGAGCACCAGCAGGGCGTCACCGGCCTGCCGCGGTCGACTACGGTGCGTGAACCGCTGCAGCAATCCCATGCCTTCTGCATACACCCGACCGGGCAGCCGCGCAGGTGTATGCACCGCCACCCGCCATCAAGCGAGCGTCAGCGCGAACGCGGGCAAACATGCCCCCAGCAGGTCACCTCCCACCAAGCAGCCCGCCTCATGGCAGGGCCGGATCGGAAACCGCAAGCCCGCCCTCGGCCGTCATCCCAGCCACCGTCGGCGCCCGGACGTCGCAGCGCCGGACGCCCAGGGCGACCAGGAACTGCGGCAGGCCGAGCGCTCGGGGCACGGCCGGTGAGCAGGCCACGAACAGCACCCGCTCACGGCTGTCGAACAGCGCCGACCGCCCATGCCCCTCGCACGCCCGATCGGTTTTTCTCGGCCACGGCGGGAACTCAGGCGGAGAGCGGTTCGACTCTTGATACGAAGCGGCCACCAACCTGTACGGGGCCGCGGCCGCGGGGAGCGGTGGGTGGACGAGACGCGCAAGGCCGGCCTTCCCTCGGTCTCCGTGTCAGCAGGGCTGGGAGGAAGTCGTGATGCAGTCGACCGATGAGCGGTTCGCCGCGATACGGGGCGAGTTCGGCCCCGACTCGCTTGCGCGGGTGGAGGAGATGATGGCGCCTGGAAGGCTGCCACGGCATCCACTGCAGGCGGGCGCGAAGTGGATCCTGCCGGGGATATCGCAGAAGCCTTGGCACGATCCGAGGAGCGATCCGGCCGTCGCGTCGCTCGTCGACGCCCTGGAGGGGGCCCACAGCGCGATCAGGGCAGAGCTGGAGAGGGCCTGGCAGACGAAGCGTGAGGTCTTCTCCGACTACGAGCACTACTTGACACGCCAGGACGATTGGCAGTCTCTCCACCTGTATCGGGACGGGGCGCTCATCACGGATTCCGCCACGGTCGTTCCCACCGCGTTCGACATCGTCAAGAATGTCGCCGTCGGCGATGAACTCATCTGCCCCTTGCTGGAGAGCCACTTCTCGACACTGCTGCCGGGTTCACGCATCGCTCCGCACTGCGATCTGTGGAACTTCAGCATCAATCTTCATTTCGCTGTCGACATTCCGAACGACTGCGACATCACCGTTGCCGGCGAGACGCGTTCCTGGGAGGAAGGACGCTGTCTGCTTTTCGACTACTCCTTCGAACATCACGCTGAGAACCGGGGAACCCGCCCACGGACCTGCCTTCTGGTCGATCTCTGGCATCCGGAGACAACCATCCCCGAGCGGCAGGCGCTGACCGTCCTGGTGACGGAGGTGCGAAAGCTGTTGGAGGAGATGTGATCCCGGGGGCCGTACCGCACTCGGACGGACCGGTTCCAGGCGCGCACCGCCCCCGCTGAAGGTTCCTCCGGCTGCCGCACGCACCTCTGCGGCATGGTTCCTCGGCGAGCTACCCGGAGCACTCCACCGTTCGCCGTGCCGTCACCGGAATACCGACCGGCTTTCCGACGACTTCTTTGTTCTGCGCCCTTGTACCGAGGCGAGGTTCGGCATGGCCGCAGGCAGCTCTTCCAGGCCGTCCACGACTCACCACGTAGTCCATCGAGATCTTCATTCCGAGAGGGAGTGATCATGTCCGCTGCCACTGCTGAGCGCTCAGCAGCACGACGACGCCTCGGCCTTCCGGTGGTCGTCCTCGCGTCGGCCCAGCTCGTCATCTCGCTCGACTACAGCATCGTCTACGTGGCACTGCCGGACATCGGCACAGGGCTGGGATTCTCCGACCACGACCTCCAGTGGGTGGTCAGCGCGTACGTCGTCGCCACCGGAGGGTTCCTGCTGCTCGGCGGACGCGCGGCGGATCTCCTGGGGCGTCGGAGGATGTTCGTCCTCGCCGCGGCGACATACGCACTCTCGTCGCTGGTCGGCGGCCTCGCACAGTCTCCCTGGCTCCTGCTCGCGGTACGCGCCGCCCAGGGAGTCGGTGGCTCCCTGTTGTTCCCGGCCACGCTGTCACTCATCAACACCACCTACGCCGAAGGGCCGGTACGCAACCGGGCGCTCGCGATCTGGGGTGCCGCCGGCGCGGGCGGACTGTGCTTCGGCTCCCTCCTCGGTGGTGTGCTGGTCCAGGGATTCGGCTGGCCGTCGGTGTTCGTCGTCAACGTGCCGATGGCCCTGGCGCTCGCCGTCCTCGGACGCGTGCTGTTCGCCGCAGACCCGCCCCGGGACCGCGCGCGGCGCTTCGACATCGCGGGAGCGCTCGCGGCCACCGCGGGGCTCACCCTGCTCGTCTTCCTGCTGGTGTACGCCCCCGCGGCGGGATGGACGCGCCCCGCCGCCCTGGCGGCCGGCGCCGCGGGGTTCCTCTGTCTCGGCCTCTTCGTCGTCATCGAGGCGCACGCGCGCGATCCCCTGATGCCCGTTCGGCTCTTCCGCCACCGTGAGCTGGTCGCGGCCACGGGTGTGGCGGCTCTGTTCAGCGCAACGTTCAGCTCGCTCCCGTACTTCCTGACCCTCTACTTTCAGGCGGTGCGCGGCTACGACGCGTTCGTCACCGGGCTCTGTTTCCTCGTGCCGGCGGTCGTCGTCGCGGTCGGCACGCAGGCAGGGGCCCGTGCCGTGCCTCTGTTCGGAATGCGACGCCTGCTGGTCGGCGGGCTGGGGCTCGGCGCTGCCGGTGCCCTCGCCCTGGTGCCGGGTGTGACCACGAACGGCCCCTATCCGGCGCTGCTGCCGGGAATCGTGCTGATGGGCATCGGGCAGGGCGCCGCATGGACGGCCGTGTGGATCGCCGCCGCCTCGGGTGTGTCATCGGGCGACCAGGGCATCGCCTCCGGGATCGTGTCCACGGCCCTTCAGGTGGGAGGCGCCGTCGGTCTCGCGCTGCTCGTCGCGGCGGCCTCCGGTATCGGGCAGGAGTCGCCCGTCCCAGTCCTCGTCGACGGCATCCGAACGGCGCTGCTGCTCACCTCCGGGGCGCTGGCGCTCGGCTCGGTCGCCGCCCTGCTGATCCGCCGCGGAGACACCTCGTAGGAGCTCCGCCCCTCACCCGGCCCGCCCGGGCCCCATCGGCACCACTGCCCCAGGAGAACCATGTCCGCGACATCCGCCGCCCGGTCGAATCCCGCCGCCGTCCTCAGCGGCGTCGGCGGCCGGCTGCCCCTGCGCAAGGTCGGCAACGACGAGTTGGCGGACCGGCTCGACACCGACGACATCTGGATACGTACCCGCACCGGTATCCGCAGCAGGCATCTCGCCGCCCCGGAGGAGGCCACCTCCGACCTCGCCGTCGAAGCGGGCCGCAGGGCGCTCGCCAACTCGGGAGCGGACACGGCCGACGCCGTCATCGTCGCCACCACCACGCCCGACCGGACCTGCCCCGCCACTGCGCCGCTGGTGGCATCACGGCTCGGTCTGACCGGTGCGGCGGCCTTCGACGTGGGCGCCGTGTGCACCGGCTTCGTCTACGCCCTGGCGGCAGGGGCGGGACTGATCACCTCGCGTGTCGTGACAAGCGTCATGGTGATCGGGGCGGACGTCTACTCCCGCATCGTGGACCCGGAGGACCGCCAGAACGCCGTCGTCTTCGGTGACGGTGCGGGAGCCGTTGTCCTGCGGGCGGGGCACGCCTCGGAGGCGGGAGCGATCGGTCCGTTCGACCTCGGCAGCGACGGTGCCCACGAGGACATGATCACGGTCGCGGCCGGTGGCTCCCGGCAGTCGGCCGATCCCCGCCAGACCTCCCGCGCCGAACGGCACTTCGCCATGCGCGGCAAGGAGGTGTACCGCCACGCGGTCACCCGCATGGTGGGTTCGGCCCGCACCGTGCTCGACCAGGCCGGCCTCGGCATCGCGGACATCGACCGCTTCGTCCCCCACCAGGCGAACCTGCGCATCCTGCGCACCGTTGCCGACGACTTGGGGCTGCCCGCCGACCGCTGCGCCACCCACGTCGAGACGGCGGGCAACACCGGCGCCGCCTCCATCCCCCTGGCCCTGGCCGACAGCCACGCGAAGCGGGCGCTGCGGCCGGGCGACCGCGTCCTGCTCACCGCCTTCGGAGGCGGCCTCACCTGGGGCTCCTGCCTCCTGACCTGGCCCGCGCTTCCGCCGGTCGCCGAACCGTCCCATCACGGAGAGGAATCCACCCCATGAACGCCACGTACGAACAGTTGGTGTCCATCCTCAGCAAACTGCACGACGCCCCGCCCGAACAGTTCCGACCCGAGGCGACCTACGCCGGCCTCGACGTCGACTCGCTGACCATGGTCGAGATCAGCATCCACATCGAACGCCACCTCGGCGTCACGGTCGAGGACAGCGAGCTGGTTCCGGACCTCACCCTCGGTGCGACGGCCGAGCTGATCGACACCCGCCTGGCCGCCTGACACGACGGCAGCCGTTCACCTTTCCACCGGAACAGAAGGAGTACCACCATGCGCATCACCGATAACGCCGGCAGGGCCATCGGCGCATCCGTCGAGGACTTCGACCACACCACGGCTTCGGAGAACGACATCGAGGCGCTGAAGGAGACCGTCTACCGCCGGAAGATCGCCGTCCTGAAGGGCCAGGAGCTGTCGCCCCGTTCGTTCCTGGAGCTGGGCAGCCGACTGGGCCGCCCGGAGACGTACTACGAGCCGATGTACCAGCACCCCGAGGTGACCGAGGTGTTCGTGTCGTCGAACGTCCCGGAGAACGGGAAGCAGATCGGCGTACCCAAGACGGGCAAGTTCTGGCACGCCGACTACCAGTTCATGCCCGACCCGTTCGGGATCACCCTGATCCACCCACAGGTCATACCGGAGAAGAACCGGGGCACGTACTTCATCGACATGGGAGCGGCGTACGAGAAGCTGCCCGACGAGCTCAAGCAGGAGATCGCCGGAACCCGGTGCCGGCACTCGGTGCGCAAGTACTTCAAGGTCCGTCCCCACGACGTCTACCGGCCCCTGTCGGAGATCATCGACGAGGTGGAGCAGAAGACGCCCGCCGTTCTCCAGCCGACCGTCTTCACCCACCCGATGACCGGCGAGACGGTGCTCTACCTCAGTGAGGGCTTCACCGTCGGCATCGAGGACGCACGGGGAGAGCCCCTCGACGAGGCCCTTCTCCAGAGGCTCTTCGAGGCGACCGGCCAGCTCGACAAGACCTTCGAGCACGAGAACATCCATCTCCAGACCTTCGAGAAGGGCGATCTGCTCGTCTGGGACAACCGCAGCCTCATCCACTGTGCCCGGCACACCACCACGCCCGAGCCCACGGTCTCGTACCGCGTCACCGTCCACGACGAGCGCAAGCTGCACGACGGTCTGGAGAGGGCATGACACAGCCCGTCGGACACAGTGCCGACGCCCGTCCGGAGCAGGTCTTCGCCATGGATCAGGAACTGATCCCCCGGGTGCTCGCACCGTACAAGGAGCACTGCCGCTACCTTCTCACCGCGGAGGTCTCGGGGCTTGCCGACGGGTTGTCGCGGGTCCGGGCATCGTTCGCGATCCCGGAGTCCTGCTACATCGACGACACCGGTCACCTGAACTCGGTGGAGGTGAACATCGCCTACAACCAGATGATGTATTACCTCGTTGCCAAGTCGGTGAAGGAACAACTGCTGACCGGGTTCGAGTCCTGGACGCTGGAGGACTTCTGGCGCCATCAGCTACCGGACATCCTCATCGCGCGGTTCGCCTCCCGCTTCCAACGCCCGGTGAACCCAAGGGACTTCGCGGGCGAGATGGAGTTCCGGTCCGTCGATCTCCGGTCCCCCGGCGGCAGTCCGCTCCTCATGGCCACCACCGCCTACCGCTACTGGGACACCGAGGGCGGCCGCTGCGACGGTGACGCCACCCTCGCCTTCGTCAACATCGCCTGACCCAGGCACGCCCTGTCACGGGCACGATCAGGACGGATACCTCCCATGGGCTTCCACGACGCCCCACAGCCGGGCACCCGGCCGCACCGCCGGCTCGCAACGCTCGTCGACACCGCCCGGTTCCACGCCGAACGGCAGCCGGACACGCCGGCGGTCATCTGCTCGGACACCACACTCACCTATGCGGCACTGCACCAGGAAAGCAGCCGCGTCGCGCAGGCGCTTCGCGCCGCCGGTCTCTCCGCCGGCGACCGGGTCGCCTACCTGGGCAAGGAATCGGAGCGGTACTACGAGATCCTCTTCGCCTGCGCCAAGACCGGAACCGTCCTCGTACCGGTGAACTGGCGGCTGACCTCGCCGGAGGTCAGCCACATACTCCAGGACTCGGGCACCCGGCTCCTCCTCGTCGAGGGGGAGTTCCGGCCCATTGTCGACGGCATGCCGATCGCACCGCCAGAGCATGTCATCGCTCTCGACGCGGCCGGTGGCTACGACGAATGGAAAGCGCCGCACTCCGGGGCCGACGCGACGTACGCCGCGACGCGCGACACCCCGGTGGCCCAGCTCTACACCAGCGGAACCACCGGACTGCCGAAGGGCGTCGTGCTGGCACACCGCAGCTTCTTCGCCATCGCGGATGCCATGGCCGAGGCAGGGGTCGACTGGATCGACTGGCGGGCCGGTGACATCGCGCTCGTCGGAATCCCCGGCTTCCACATCGGTGGCATGTGGTGGGCCGCGCAGAACTTCAACGCC
This sequence comes from Streptomyces sp. NPDC056061, assembly GCF_042266885.1. Lineage (NCBI taxonomy): Bacteria > Bacillati > Actinomycetota > Actinomycetes > Kitasatosporales > Streptomycetaceae > Streptomyces > Streptomyces sp. NPDC056061. The sequence goes on from NZ_JBHJWQ010000012.1 coordinate 45,662, forward strand.
GGCACGACGGTCGTGGCGATGCGGGCCTTCGACGCGGCCCAGGCCGTCGACCTGATCCACCGGCTCGGTATCACCACCGCCTGCGTGGTCCCGGCCATGCTGCGGATGATGCTGACCCGGCCGGGCGTCACGCCGGCCGACTTCGCGACACTGCGCAAGATCGTCTACGGCGGCTCACCGATCTCCGAGACGCTGCTGGAACAGAGTCTGGCGGTGTTCCGCTGCGAGTTCGCCCAGATCTACGGGCTCACGGAGACGGGAAACACCGCGGTGTGCCTTCCGCCGGCCGTCCACGAGCCGGGAGCGCCCCTCATGCAGGCGGCGGGCCGCCCCTACCCCGGCGTACGCGTGCAGGTGATCGATGACCGGGGCACCCCGCTGCCGCCCGGTGCCGTGGGCGAAGTCTGCCTGGCCACACCGGCGCACATGGTGGAGTACTGGGGGCTCCCGGACAAGACGGCTGAGACGCTCGTCGACGGCTGGATCCGCACCGGGGACGCCGGCTTCGTCGACGAGGACGGCTACGTGTTCATACGCGACCGCATCAAGGACGCGATCCTCGTGGCAGGGGAGAACGTCTACCCGGCGGAGATCGAGAACGTGCTGGAGCACCACCCCGGCGTGGCCGAAGCAGTGGTCGTCGGCGCTCCGGACGACCGCTGGGGCGAGTACGTCCACGCCTTCGTCGTCGCCGCCGAAGGCGGCCCGGCCCCCCGCCCGCGCGACCTGCACACCTTTCTCACCCCCCGGCTGGCCGCGTTCAAGCTGCCCGCGAAGTACGAGTTCATCGACCACGTTCCGCGCAACCCCAGCGGGAAGATCCTGCGCCGCGCGCTGCGGGACCGGTTCTGGGGCGGACCGGGCCGCAAGGTCAACTGACCCCCGCCGCAAGCAGCGCGAAGAGAGGACCACTATGCCCGCTGCCCTCACCCTCCAACAGTTCCGCGCGGACCTCGCGGAACTCCTCTACCAGCAGCCCGAGGAGGTCGACCTCGACGAGCACCCCGCCGGTACCGGGCTCGACTCCCTCCGGGTCATCACCCTGGTCGAACGCTGGCAGGCGTACGGCATCGATGTCTCCTTCATCGATCTGGCCGAACAGACCTCCTTCAGGCACTGGTGGCGGCTTCTGAAGGAACGACAGGAAGAAGGACGGCATGACGACGCCTGACAGCGACCGCCTCCACCATCCGTTGCTCGGAGCGCAGGAGGGCATCTGGACCGGCCACCAGCTCGACACCGGCAGCCCCGCCTACAACACGGCCGAGTACGTGGTGATCGAGGGCCCGGTGCGCGAGGAGCTGTTCGAGGCCGCGCTGCGCCGGGCGGTCGACGAGACCGAGGCCCTGCACTGCGTCTTCTCGACCGACGACGAGGGGCGCCCCCGGCAGGTGGACGCTCCGGCACCCGAATGGAGCCTTCACACCGCTGACGTGTCCGGGGCACCCGACCCGGAGGCCGAGGTGTTCCGCTGGATCGACGCGGACATCGCGTGCCCCGTCGACCTGGCCCGTGGCCCGCTGTTCGGGCATGCCCTGTTCCGCCTCGCCGCCGACCGCTTTCTCTGGTACCACCGCGTCCACCACATCGCCCTGGACGGCTTCGGCCTCTCCCTGGTCGCACGGCGCGTGGCCGACGTCTACACCGCCCTCGCCGCAGGCACGGCCGTCGGCCCGAGCCGCTTCGGCACCCTCGCGTCGGTACGCGAGGAGGAGGCCGCCTACCGGGCATCGGAGCACTTCGCCCGCGACCGGGACCACTGGACCCGCCGGTACGCCGACCGGCCCGCGGTGGCCACACCGGCGGGCCGGTCGGCCCTGCCCGCGGCCTCCTTCCACCGGGACGCCGCAACCCTGGACGCCGGGACCACCGCGTCACTCCGGGCCACGGCACGTGCCCTGTCGGCGTCCTGGTCGGAAGTCCTGCTCGCCGTCACCGCCGCCCATCTCCACCGCGCCACCGGCTCACCGGAGATCGTGCTGAGCATCCCGGCGATGGGACGCTTCGGCTCCGTGTCCCTGCGCGTACCCGCCATGGTCCGCAACATACTGCCGCTGCGGCTGACCGTCGGCGCGGAGGACAGCCTGCGCACGCTGGTCGGCGCGGTGTCCCGCGAGGTGCGCTCCGCCCTGCCCCACCAGCGTTACCGATACGAGCAGATCCGGCGCGACCTGCGGCTGGTTGGCGGAGGCCGACGGCTGTCCGGCCCGGGGGTGAACATCATGCCGTTCGCCTACGATCTCCGGTTCGCCGGATACCGCAGCTCGGTGCAGAACGTCTCGGCCGGCCCCGTGGACGACCTCGCCTTCAACGTGTACGACCGCTCCGAGGGCGCGTCCCTGCACTTCGCCGTGGACGGGAACCCCGAGCTCTACACCGCAGCGGAGGTCGCCGGACACCGGCGGGCCCTGTTCGACCTGATGACGGAAGCCGTGGCAGAGCCCGACCGCCCGATCGGCACCCTTCCCTCCGCTTCGGCGGCGCGTTCCACCGGGGTCCGCGTGCTGGACGGAGATCCCCTTCCCGCTCCACCGCGCCCCGTGCTCTCCCTGATCGCCGACCACGCGGCGCGCCGCGGCAGCGCGGTGGCCGTGGAGGAGGGCGACCGGAGCATCGGGTACGCCGCACTCTTCGGCGAGGTACGCCGGACCGCCCGGCTCCTTGCCGACCACGGGGTGCGGCGCGGCGACCTGGTCGCCGTCGCGCTGCCGCGCGGCACAGCGGCGGTGACCGTCCTGCTGGGCGTCATGGCCGCGGGCGCCGTCTACTGCCCCCTCGACCCGACCGCCCCGGCGGACCGGACCGCCACCCTGCTCACCTCCGCAGGACCGGACCTCGTCGTCACCACACCGTCGTACACCCACCTCTTCCCGGACCACGAGGTTCTGCTGCTCGACATGGCGCGGAAGACTCCGTCGGCGGGCCCGGCACCGTCCGCCCCCGGAGCCGAGGAACCGGCCTACGTGATGCACACGTCCGGTTCCACCGGGCAGCCCAAAGGCGTCGAGGTGGGGCACGGGGCACTGGCCCATTTCGTCGCGGGCGCCGGTCTCCGCTACGGGCTGAACCGGGCCGACCGCGTCCTGCAGTTCGCCCCGCTGCACTTCGACACCAGTATCGAGGAGATCTTCCTGACCCTGTGCTCCGGCGCCACGCTGGTGATCGGGCCGCAGGACATGACGGACTCGGTTTCGCACTTCCTGACGGAGTGCGAGCGCCTGGACATCAGCGTTCTCGACCTGCCGACCGCCTACTGGCACGAGCTCGCCTACGCCGTGTCCACCGGAGCGGGCTCCCTGCCGGACACCGTGCACACCGTCGTCATCGGCGGTGAGGCGGCGCTGCCCGAACGGGCCGCACGCTGGCGCAAGGCGGTCGGCTCCACCGTCCGGCTCCTGAACACCTATGGTCCGACCGAGGCGACCGTCGTCGCCACCGTCGCCGACCTGCACGACCCGGCTCTCGCCGCCGACGACACGCCGGTGGGCCGTCCCCTGCCGGGCGGCCGGGCGGCTGTCGTGGACGGTGAGCTCTATCTGCTGGGCCCGGCCCTCGGCAACGTCTACCGCGGCCGACCGGAGGAGACCGCGGAGCGCTTTGCGCCGCTGGAGCGCCTGCCCGACTCCCCGCCCGCCTACCGCACCGGCGACCTCGTGGAGGTGGGCGAGGACGGACTCCTGCGCTATCTCGGCCGCGTGGACGACGAGTTCAAGATCAGCGGTCACCGCGTCCAGCCGGCCGAAGTGGAGAGCGCCCTGCTCTCCCACCCCGGCATCAGCGACGCCGCCGTGGTCGGCCAGGTGCTGTCCGACGGGACGCGCAGGCTCACCGCCCATCTCGTACCCGCCGGACCGCGGCCCGGCACGGCAGGGATCCGCGACCACCTCCGGGCCCGGCTGCCCGGGCCGATGATCCCCACGTCCATCACATTCCTGCCCCGCCTGCCGCGCACCGCTTCGGGCAAGACGGACCGTGCCGCTCTCCTCGCCTCCCTGCCCTCGCGCACGGCCGTCCCCGGGGACACCGGGGGCGACGCCACACTGGAGGCCACCGTCATCGGCGTCTGGCGCCAGGTGCTCGCGGCGGAGGGCCTTACCGCGCACGACGATGTGTTCGAACGGGGAGCCCAGTCCCTGCAGGCCATTCAAGCCGCCAACCGCCTGGCTGCGGAGCTGGACAGGGAGGTGAAGGTCGCCTGGATCTTCCAGTACGCCACCCCCGCCGAGCTCGCCGGTTTCCTCGGCTCCGGCGCTCTCACGCCGAGCTCCGTCCGTTCCGTGCTGCCACCCTCCCTGGCAGCCGACACCGTCCTCGATCCGGAGATCCGCCCGGGAGACGGAAGCGCCCCGTGGCCTCCCCGACGGGTTCTTCTCACCGGAGCAACGGGATTCGTGGGCGCGCACCTCCTCGTGGAGCTCCTCCGCTCGACGAACGCAGAGGTCGTCTGCGCCGTCAGGGACAGGAGCGCCGAGGATGCTCTGGCGCGCGTGCACTCTGCCCTGAAAGCCGCAGGAGTGACGCTGTCACAGGCCGAGCGTCAGCGTGTCACCGCCCTCGCGGCGGACCTGGCCCTGCCGGAACTCGGCCTGCGTCAGGAGGAGTTGACCGAGCTCACGTCCACCTGCGACGCGATCGTCCACAACGGAGCGGCGGTCAGCATGGTCCGCGACTACACCACCCTCCGCCCGGCCAACACCGAATCCACCCGTTGCCTGCTGCGCCTGGCCGCCCCGCGTGGCATCCCGGTGCACTACGTCTCCACGCTCTCGGTCGGCCCGCCGCGCGCTCTGCGCGACGAGTTCCCGGAGGAGTTCCTCGAAGCCCACGAGGGACTGCGCTACGGCTACCAGCAGTCGAAGTGGGCCTCCGAGCGACTCTTGGAGCAAGCCTTCGAACGCGGGCTCCCTGTCACGGTGCACCGGCTGGGACGCGTGGTCGGCCCGGTCGCCACAGGGGCGGTGAACAGTCAGGACTTCCTGTGGACCGTCCTGCGGGCCGGTGTGCCGGCAGGGATCGTGCCCGACCTCTTCACGGAGGAGTCCTGGACCCCGGTCGACCGTGCCGCGGCCGAGATCGTGGCGGTCGGTCCCGGTACACACCGCCGGAGCGCCGTGGTCCACCACCACGCCGGGGTGTCCGTGCGCCAGGAAGACCTGCACCGCTGGCTGCGGGAGTACGGCTACCCGGTCGAGGTTCTTCCCCTGGGCACCTGGCGGGAGCGGATGTCCCGGGACTCGGCGGACGCCGCCGCGGTCCTCGCCTTCTTCGAGTCCCTGCCTTCGGGGCCGGACCGGCCGGACGAGGACCTCGGGCTCGCGGCCGTACGGGCGGACAACGTACGGGAGAGCCTGGCATCGGCCGACGGTCCCCTGCCTCCCGAGCACCCGGTCGTCGACCGAGCCGCCTTCTTCCGGCAGCTGGACCACTGCGTGGCCATCGGTGCACTGCCCCCTCCGCCGGCTTCTGCTGGGGCGTCCGCAGATTCGGCGCAGCACCCGGGAACTCGTCCCGGGCACCGTACGACTCTTGAAACGAACCCCGGTCAACAGCCGGCCTCATGCTAGGAGCACACATGTCCACCAACCGGCTCGTCGCCATCGGACTGACAGCCGTAGTCGGACTCGCGACCGCCGGATGCGCGGAGTCCTCGGCCGAGAAGAAGACGGAAGCCGGGCAGCCCGCCGCATCCTCGGCCTCCGACTCCCCGGTGACGCTGGAGAACTGCGGGGTGAAGCAGACCTTCACGAAGGCCCCCAGCAGAGTGGTCATCATGAACGGCGCCTCCGTCGCCGAGGTCTCCACGCTGCTGGCGCTGGGACTTGAGGACCGCATCGTCGTCAACCAGCAGAGCTACGGCATGTCCGAAGTACCCGGCCGCGCCGACGCGATCAAGGCTCTGCCCAAGGGGGACATCAAGCTCAACGACGCCTTCGACATCCCTCGCGAGGCGATGCTCGGCCAGCGCCCCGACCTGGTCCTGTCCACCACCGCGTACGGATTCGACGCCAAGAACGGCTTCGCTACCCGCGAGCAGCTCAAGGGCGTGGGCGCCAACACCTACATCTCACCGCAGGGCTGTGACCAGGACACGTCCAGAATGACGATCGCGGACAGCCGGACCCTGCTCCGCGACATGGGCAAGGTCTTCGGCGTCAGCGACCGCGCCGAGAAACTGATCGCCGAGTCGGACAAGCGCATCGCGGACATCGCGGAGAAGGTCAAGGGCAAGAAGAAGCCCAAGGTCATGGTCCTCTTCTCCAACATGGCGATGGGCGGCAACGACTTCAGCTCCGTCGTCGCCAAGGGGATCTACAACGACATCCTCGCCAAGGCCGGCGGCACCAACGCCTTCGAGTCGGCCTCCAAGACCTCCTTCGCGGACCTGAGCAAGGAGAAGGTCGCCGCCACCGACGTGGACGCCCTCGTCGTCATCGGCTACAACGACCCCGACCCCACGGCCTACGCCAAGAAGCTGCTTAAGGAGTTCCCCCAGTGGTCGGCGGCGAAGAACGACGCGTACGTGGTGCTGTCCGACTCGATCTACCTCGGCCCCAGCAACGACGTGGCCGTGGAGAAAATCGCCAAGACGCTCCACCCCGACGCGCTCTGACCGGCCTGCGCCTCTCCCTCGGCATCGCCGTCCTGCTCGCCGCGCTGATCGCCGCCATGATCACGGCGATCGGCATCGGCGCGGTCACCGTACCGGTGGCGGACGTCTGGAGCATCGTGGCCCATCATCTGACGGGCCACGATGCGGTCGCCGACCCCGCGCTGGACCAGATCGTGTGGAGCTTCCGCACGCCCCGGGTCCTCCTCGCGGCCCTCGCGGGAGCCGGCCTGGCAGTGGCCGGAGCCGTCCTCCAGACGCTGGTCTCCAACCCCCTGGCCGATCCCACCGTACTCGGCTTCTCCTACGGAGCGTCCTTCGGCGCGGTCCTGGTCATCACACTGGGCGGGATCGGGATCAGCGGAGTGGGTGTCGCGGGAGCCGCGTTCCTCGGCGCTCTCGCCACCGGAGCGGTGGTCTTCGCCCTGGGACGGCGTCGCGGACGCCTGGCCCCGACACGCCTGGTGCTGGCAGGCGTGGCAGTCGGCTACGTACTGCTGTCGGCGACGAGCTTCGTGCAGCTCTGGGCGACGCCCACCGAACTGCGGACGGTCATGTTCTGGATGCTGGGCAGCGTCGCCGGCGCCCAGTGGGACCAGCTCCCCGTGGTCGCGACCATCGTACTGACCAGCACCGCTCTGCTCGGCCTGTTCGGGCGGCAGCTGAACGCGGTCCTGGCAGGCGACGAGTCGGCGACCGCTCTGGGCGTGGACGTCAACCGCCTGCGCGCCCTGCTGCTCGTCATCACCGCGTTGCTCACCGGTTCGGTCATCGCGGTGGCCGGCGGCATCGGATTCGTCGGGCTGATGATTCCGCACCTCGTGCGACTGACCGTGGGTGCGGACCACCGGCGCCTGCTCCCGCTCACCGCGCTGCTCGGCGCCGTCTACCTCGTGCTCGTCGACCTTCTCTCCCGTACGGTCATCCGGCCGAACGAACTGCCGTTGGGCATCCTGACCGCCCTGCTCGGCGCACCGTTCTTCGTATGGCTGCTGCGCCGCAACAAAGGCTTGGACACCGTATGAGGCTTACCGTCGACCAGTTGCACGTCGAGCTGGACGGGACGCCTGTCCTCCACGGGGTCGACCTGGACGTTCTGCCGGGTTCGATCGTCGGCCTCGTCGGCCCCAACGGCAGCGGCAAGTCAACTCTGCTCCGCGCGGTCTACCGGTCGCTCCGCCCCACCCGGGGAGTCGTCAGAGTCGACGACGACGACGTCTGGAGCCTCACGCCCCGTGCCGCTGCCCGCCGTACTGCTGCGGTCCTCCAGGACTCGGCGGGCAGCGTCGGAGGGCTGTCGGTGGCCGAGATCGTGGCACTGGGCCGCACACCCCATCACGGCCTGATCGGACGCGAAGGCCCGGACGACCGACGTGCCGTCGCCGATGCGATCGGCCGCTGCGGGATACGCCACTTCGCCGAGAGGGAGTACGTGTCCCTGTCCGGGGGCGAACGCCAACGAGTCCTGCTCGCCCGGGCACTGGCACAGGAGCCTCTTCTGCTGGTCCTGGACGAACTGACCAATCACCTCGACATCCGTGCCCGGTTCGAACTGCTCGACCTCATCCGTTCGACCGGCGTGAGCACCCTGGCCGTCCTGCACGACCTCGACCTGGCCGCCCGCCTCTGCGATCTGATCGTCGTCCTCGACCACGGCACGGTGGTGGCCGCCGGACCGGTGCTCGACGTCCTCTCGCCCGAGATGATGCGCGAGGTCTTCGGGGTCGAAGCCCGCACGGAACGCCACGAGGACGGTGTCGTGCGCATTGCCTACGCGGCTCGGCCCCTTACGGACCCCGCAGGCGGGTACTCCACGACGAGAGCCCAGGTTGACGGCCCGGGCCCTTCTCGTCGTCCAGAACGACCGTGAGGCGGCGCGTCCCATCATGGAAGCCGTACCGAGGAAGGCCCGAAAGCCGCGAATGACAAACCGTGCGATCACCCCTCACCGGTACGTGTCCCAGGTCCTCCCGGCCGTCTCCCTTCCAGGACCCGACGTCGGACAGCCTTCCGCCACGTCCATGGCGATCTGCCGGACTTGGTAGTGGTGGGGTGCGGGTTGTCGCGTTCGAGCACGCCGACCCGCTGTCCATCGAGGAAGACCTGCGCGAGGTCGCGGACTCCGTCGACGGTCAGCGTGGCGGGTCCGGCGGGTCCGTTGATGCGGTGACGGTCCTCGGGCGGACGCGGCGCGGCTGCGTGGGCAGCTCGCCTTCGGGCAGCGGCACTCCTGGCGGCCGACGGTGTCCGCCTGCGGCCCTCGACGATCTCGAGCACCCACCTGGACAACTGGCGCCTGTGCAACGTGACGGAGCACAACGGAGTCCTTGAGGCGTCCCTGTGGAACTGGGGCAACGGCGGGTGCGCGGTCATCGCCGAGCAGAACGCGGCCACCGAACAGGCGATCCTGCAGACGGCCCCCTGCACGGATGACGACCTCCAGCGGTTCTACATCTACCGCGACGTACCCGGCAGCTCGAAGATCGGTGTGCAGAACAAGTACACCGGCTCCATGATGGGCCACGACCGGTACGCGGACGGGGAGTTCATCCGCCAGTACTCCAGCGGCAGGCAGGATGGTACGGGTACATACACCCTGATCGGAGTCTGACGGCCCACACCCCGTGACGGTCCCTCCTCGCGGACATCGTCAATGTCCAGCTTGAACGCGGCGCCGTGATCCGTTGCCCATGAGGCTGCCGTCGACCTGTTCGCGAGCGAGGTCGGCCATGTGCTCGCGGCGCCGGTTGTTGATCGCGTCGGCCCGGAGGATCGTCAGGGCCGGGTCGACGCCGAGCTCGCCGGCGCGGGCCATGAACGGCGGCCACCGGGCGTGGCTCACCCCCGTCCCTCCACCACCCCCGACTCCCAGGCCCAAGCCGCGATCTCCACGCGGTTGCGGGCGGACAGCTTCGTCTGAACATTTCCGAGGTGGGTCTTCACCGTGCCCACCGAGATGGTCAGCTCGTCGGCGATCTCGGCGTTCGTCAGGCCTCGGGCGACCAGGCGCACCAGGTCCTTCTCCCGCGCGGAGAGCGCGGTGTGCGGCTCGCGCGGAGCGGGCGCGGCGCTGTTGAGCTGCCGCAGCAGTCGGACCGTGATCGCCGGGCTCACCAGGGCCTCGCCGGAGGCGGCCGCCCTGATGGCCTCGACGAGCAGGGCTGGGCCCGAGTCCTTGATGAGGAAGCCGGAGGCGCCTTGGGTCAGGGCACGTTGTACATACTCGTCGTCGTCGAACGTCGTGACCACCACGACCTTCGGTGGGTTCACCGTCCCGGGGCGCGTCAGTCTGCGCAGCGCCTCCAGGCCGTCCATGCGCGGCATGCGGATGTCCATCAGGACGACGTCCGGGCGGTGGAGCTCGGCGAGTTCCACGGCGTGGACCCCGTCCGTGGCTTCCCCGACGACGTCGATGTCGTCCTCCGCCGCGAGGATCATCGCGAACCCGGCGCGCACCATGGCCTGGTCGTCGGCGATCAGCACCCGGATCGTCACGAAGCCGCCGCCCCTGCCTTGGCCGTCCCTGCCGCCGACACCTCGGCCGTCGACACCGGAAGCGTCGCCTCCACGCCCCAGCCGCCGCCTGTCACCGGCCCCGCCTGCATGCTTCCGCCGATCAGGCCCACCCGCTCGGCCAGCCCATTCAGCCCGAAGCCGCCATGCGAGACGTGACACGGCCGTCCGTCGTCGTCGACCCGTACGGTCAGCCGGTCCTTTGAGCGGCTCACCCGTACCCGTACCTCCGTACAGGCTTGGGCGTGTTTGCGTACGTTGGTGAGGGCCTCCATCACCACCCGGTGCGCCGTGGTGGTCACCTCCACCGGCAGATCGTCGACGGCCCCCTCAAGGTCGAGCCTGGCCCGCGCACCACCGACCGCCGAGAACTCCTCGACCAGCGATCGCATCTCGTCGATTCCCGCCAGCGGCGTCACCGCCACCTCCCCGTCGGCGTCGCGCAGCATTCCCACCATGTGCCGCATGGAGGTCAGCGCCTCCGAGCCGGCCTGTTCGATCCGCTGCAGCGCGGGCGGCACGAGTTCGGGGCGGCGGTCCGCGACCGCCTGGGCACCCTGCGCCTGTACGACGATGCCGGTCACGTGGTGGGCGACGAAGTCGTGCAGGTCCCTGGCGAACTCCGTCCGCTGTTCGAGACGCAGCGCCGCCGCCTGCCGTCGCCGGTCCACCAGGAGCAGCCGCGTCCCGAGGCCGACGCCCAGCGCCGTGACCGCGGCCAGCGCGAAGAGGAGCCCCATGATGATGGTGGACTGCCGCACCGAGACCGCCACCGGCCGCAGCACGATGGCCATGCACAGCACGGGCACGGCCGCCACCACCCATGGGGGCGTCCCCCGCCGGGCGACGACCAGCAGGAGCCATGCCAGCGCCGCCGGTTCGGCGAACCCATAGGCCTGCGAACTGGCCACCATCTCCATGTGCAGCCACACCGAGAGGCAGAGCGACACGACCGCGAGCGCGCAGGCCGTCATCGGCAGCGCCCGGTCCCCGTCGAGCCGAGGCGAAGCAATGGCCACTCCGACGGCCAGCAAGGCGCCGATCAGCTTGGCGGGGCCGTGGGTCTCGATCCAGTAGAAGCCGGCCAGCAGGTCGAGGAGGGCGAGGCCGGCCAGAGCCGCGCCCAACAGCACCCATGACGTGACGGGCAGCAGCCGCGTATGTCCGTTCCCCCGCGTGACCGCGGGTGCGTTCGCCCCAGTCGCCACCTTTGTCACGTCCTTCGCCTTTCTCAGCCTGCTCACCATCCCGCCACGATCTCGCACACCCGAGATCTCTCGCACCGGCCGAAAGTCGGAGCCTGCCGCGCATGATCTGTCTTTCGCCCGATACCCCGCGGGCGACGGCCGAGCAGAGTTGTACCCACCGGAAGCGGCGTGGCCCTCCCTGAGACCTGGCATGGAAGTACGTCGCCACCACGGCCAACGCCACCGTAGTGCGGACCCTCAGAGGTCCACCACAGCCCCCACCCCCACCACGTACAGGAGCCACCCACCCATGGACCACGCGACGATGCACCTGGGAAACGGACCGGGATCGCGGTGTCCCGCAAGTACGTCCCCGCAGCCCACCGAGCCCGCGATCGAGGCCCACGGGCTCGGCAAGAAGTACCGGCGCGGCTGGGCCCTGCGCGACGTCTCCTTCCGGCTGCCGACCGGGCGGGTCTGCGGTCTCGTAGGCCCCAACGGCGCCGGCAAGAGCACGCTGATGGGCCTGGCCACCGCCATGATCCGCCCGACGGCCGGCGCGCTGCGGATCTTCGGCGCGGCCCCGGGTTCGACGGAGGCGGTCCTGCGCACCGCGTTCCTCACCCAGGAGAAGCCACTGTTCCGGCGCTTCACCGTGGCCGAGACGCTGCGGCTCGGCCACGAGCTGAACCCTCACTGGAACCAAGGGGTCGCCGAGGACATCGTCCGCGCGGGCCAGGTGCCGCTGACGGCGAGGATCGGCACGCTGTCCGGCGGCCAGCGCACCCGCGTCGCCTTCGCCCTGGCCTTCGGAAAGTGCCCTGACCTGCTCATCCTCGACGAGCCGATGGCCGACCTCGACCCGCTGGTCCGCCGCGAGCTCATGGCGACGCTGACGGCGGCGGCAGCCGAACGCGGCACGACGGTACTGATCTCCTCACACATGCTCGCCGAGCTGGAACACATCTGCGACTACCTCCTCGTCGTCGCGGACGGCGGCCTGCGTCTCGCGGGCGAGGCGAACGAACTACGGGCGGCACACGCCCTGTTCGCGGTCCCGCCGGACGCCTCGTCCCCGGCCGGGAGCCCGCACCGGGTCATCGGTTCCGAATCGCCCGGCGTCGAGGGCCGACCCGGCGTCCTCGTACGGCTCGGCGCCCCGATCCAGTACGGCGGACAGGCCGAGCCGCCCACTCTGGAGGAGTTGCTGCTCGCCTACCTGCGCTCACCCGACGCCCCGCCGCTGATCGCCCCCAGCGCCCAGGTCGGCGACATCCACGACATCCTCACCCGCGACCGGCAGAAGGCTGTGACCGCATGACCACGCTCACCCACGACCCGGCCCGTACGACCCCCGACGCACGCCCCTCACGCAAGGGCCCCCGATTCGGTGGCCCGATCTGGCTGGTCCGGCGCCAGCACCGTGCGGCGTTCTGGACCCTGCTCGCCCTGACGCTCCTGACGACGCTGGCCATGGTCTACCTGCGCGGCCGGCTGACGGACCACCTCGCCGCGTCCCCCCAGAAGAGCCTCCCGCCCGACATCGACAAATACACCGGCCGCCTGTTCAGCGTCGGAAGCTATCTGGGCTACGCCCCCATCCTGGCGGGCGTCCTGATCGGCGCCCCGTTGATCGCGGGCGACCTGGAGTCCGGCACCGCAAAGCTGGTGGCCGCGCAGTCCGTCAGCCGCCTGCGCTGGCTCACCACGAAGCTCGCGATGCCCGCCGCGCTGATCGCCCTGTCCACCACCACGCTGGGCGCCGTCTTCACCTGGTGGTGGAACCCGGTCAGGAGCCGTACCGACAACCTGGATTGGACGAGCGGCGCGTTCTTCGACGTCACGGGGATCATGCCGGCGGCCTACGCCCTGCTCACCTTCACCGTGGGTGCCGCGATCGGCATGCTCCTGCGACGCACGCTGGTGTCGATGGTGGTCACACTCGGCACAGTGGTGGCGATCGGCTTCATCTGGGACCGCTTCCGCCTGAACCTGGGCCACGTCCTGTCGGTCACCACCCACAAGGGCGTAGGCCCCGACGCCCGGCACCCGGAACTGCCCCCCGGTGCGGTGCAGCAGGGCCAGGGCACGTACTTCCTCACCGACTCGGGAGCCCGCCTGGACTGGACGACGTGCCTGGACAAGATGGAGAACACCCGAGCCCACACGTCCTGCCTGGAGTCAAAGCACGTCATCGGCTACGCGGCCGACTACCTCCCGGCCTCCCAGATGCAGCCGATGCAGTGGCTGGGAGCAGTCACCATGCTCACAGCCACCGCGGCCGTCGTCACGTTCATCATCGTGTGGGGACGGAAGCGGCTCTTGTGAATCGTAGGCCTTGCAGGCCCCGTCACTGCCTCCTCGTCCGACTCCGAGTCCGATCTGGTAGGACTTTGTTGGGTTCTGTGGTGTGGTTCTGGTGTCGGTGCGGATTGGCCGCATGTCGAGCAGGCGCCGGTCCAGGTGGCCAGGAGAGCCTGGAACGTGCAGAGGACCGCGTAGAGGGTCGGGCCGGCTCAGGAAGGAACCGTCGGCGACGCGGCGGATCGTCCGGTTGGCGGGTCGGACCCGCAGTGCCAGGAACCGCGAGCGCATCCTCGGCGCGGGGGTTGTGTTTCGTGGTCTTGCTGCCCTGGCGCCAGGTCACGGGTTCGTGCCGCCGATCGCCTTGTGTTCAGGGTGAGTTGGCGTAGGGGCCTTGGGTCAAGGCCCCATCCAGCGGATACCACTTGTCCACACCCGGCCGACAGCCCAGAACCCGCCCCGCAAGCCCTCGACGACCACTTCAAAAACACGTCGGCGGATTGAGGCTTAGGCGGGGAGTGGCCTCGGTGGAACGGGATGTGACGGACCGTGAAGAGCAGGCCGGCAGCCAGACAATTCGGAGCCTTCCGCTCTCCCGACGGACGCGGTGTACCTCGACCTGACCGGCGGGGCTGTGGCGTAGGCCGACTCTTGTCACATCGGTCACAGGAGCGATAGGAAGCCGGGTGTGACTGAACAAGGAAAGTTCACCCGTGCCCTCATTGGGCTGTCTGCTCTCGTCGTCGCCGTCTGCGCTGTCATCGTGACGGTGAAGGTGGTATCAGCCTCGCCGCAGCCGCATCTGCTGGATCAAGAAGCAGTTGAGCGGCAGGCGTCGGCAGAAGCACGAAGCGGGAAGACGACCAGGGACGGAGTGGCCTGCCCCGCTGCGATAGAGGCCAAGAAGGGCAACAAGTTCGAGTGCAAAGTTAAGGAGCTGAAGGAGTTCGGCAACTACCTGACCGTCCTAGGCGAGGTCACCGACGATCAGGGTGACTTGAGCATGACCCTGCGGGATTAAAGGACGCGGGGCAAACGAGTGCTGGGGCCAGGGCCGCCGCGCTGTCGCCGGAGGCGTCCCCAGCACTCATTGAGTCGTGATGGAATCCCCCGACCTCACCGCAGCTGCGTGGCGCAAGAGCAGCTACAGCGACGGTAACGGCGGCGCCTGTGTCGAGGTCGCCGACAGTTACACCGGCATGCTCAGAGCCCTCTACGCGGGCGGCTGACTAAGCCTCGATCCGCCGAGCAATAGCCGGTCCAAGGCTTGGGCATGAATATGCGGATGCCCTCTGGGCTGGGACGATGGGACTTCCTACGGTTCCACATCCACAGAGCAAGAGAACACCCACGAGATGCAATCTTCCCATGCCGTTTCGGCGGTGTCCGCCGCGTTCGATGACGCCAATCTGGTTGCGTATGCCGGGCTGGTCCCGATGATGCGGCTGGCCGAGCGGTGCGGGCTTGCCCGGCTGACCGTGGGGAAGGTGAGGCTGAGCGGGGTGGGGAACGGTGCGGGTGCGGCAGCGGACGCCAGGTCACCAGCATCGTCGCCGGGATGGCCCTGGGCGCGGACAGCATCGACGACCTGGACGTCCTGCGCCACGGCGCGATGCCGACCCTGTTCGGCGGGATCCGCGCCCCGTCCACGCTCGGCACGTTCCTGCGCGCGTTCACCCATGGTCATGCGCTCCAGCTCCACGCTGTGCACCGAAGGTTCCTCGGTGAACTGGCCGTACACGCCCCGCTGCTGCCCGGTGCGGAAGGCCTGTCCAAGAAAGACATCATGCGCTGCCTCAAGCGATTCGTCGCCCGCGAGGTCTACCGCGCCCTGACCACCACACCCACGGAACGAACCACTCAAACCGACCCCGTTCCAGCGGCTTGACAACCATAGGAGCATCCAGCGGACACCCCCTGCCCGCACCCAGCCAATGTCCCGGAACCATCCCGCAAACCCTCGGAGACTACTTCGAAATCACATCGGTGGATCGAGGCTCAGCCACGGCGGCGGGCCAGGAGTGCCGTACCGGCAATGACGCATCCGATGGCCAGGATCTTGCTGGCCCCGTAGTAGTGGGACCAGTCGTCGTCAGCCGTGCCTCCTCGCAGGATCAGCCACAACAGCAGCCCTATCCCGCTCACGGTGAGGACCACTCCTCCGGTCGGCCCGAGCCCTGCCCACCAGGGAGCGTCTCCGGTGGGCGCGGGTTCGGTGTCCTGGCCTCGCTCGCGGTCACTCACCTTGTGCCCTCTCCTATGACCATGATCTTCAGCAGGGAAGACGTGGCCCACCACGGAGGGGTTCCGCAAGCAGACGCTCAAACCCTTCATCCGGCCGGTCGCACGCTCCACTCGGGCATGCCCCTTGCGGTATGCGGTGTTGTCGGCCTCCTCGCCCGCAGGCAAGTGCCGACGAGGGCGTTTGCGGTGCGATACGACCGTTCCGTTCCACAGCCCGGCGGTAGGTCCGCGGTCCTGTGCCATACCGGGCTCCGCGTCTGGCGATCGCGGGCACGATGCCGCGGGCGCGGAGCTGGTCGCAGTAGATGTCGTGGTCGGAGCCGCAGTCGACGAACAGAAAGTCCGGCCGCGGCGGTTACGGCCGATCCGGCCGCGGACCGGTGGGGTCGGTTCGGCTTCGCCCCCGCCGCCGTCACCCTCTTGACGGACGCCGGCGACTTGCCGGTGAGCCCGGTTGGTCGTCGAGTCGGCCGACACCGTACAGTCGACCGCCCTGACGGAGTCGTCCCGGACCTGGATCTGTTCGAGCAGACGAGCCCAGATTCCGTCCGCCTCACAGCGGGCGGAATCGTTCATAGGTCGTCTGCCAGGCCCACGTGTTCCGGCAGGGCGCACCGTGGGGCCACCTGTCCGTCGATGCCTGGGCTCCTGGCCATGATGCGGTGTCGGGGCACCGCTCGCTCAGTCGCGGCTTGTGGCCTGTTTCCTGGACCATGTGGTGGCGTCAGCTCCGTATCGAGCCAAGAGGCGTGCGAACTGGATCCGCTCCTCCGGCGACCAGGCGGCGGTGATCTCCTGGAACGCTTTTCGCTGTTCAGTGGCGAAGCGGTTGCGTTCGGCCTCGCCGTGCTCGGTGAGTTCGAGCACGGTGCGGCGTCCGTCGGACTGGGACGCCGTCCGGCGCAGTAGCCCGTCCTCTATGCAGGCGGCGACGGTCCGGCTGGCCACCGGCTGGGTGACGCCCATCTCGGCAGCGAGGCCACCGACGGTCGTCTCGCCCGGCGCATCGGCGATCACATTGAGTACGAGGTTGCGGGAGAGGTCCTTGCTCGATGCCGGTGCGCGTCGTCGCAGACGTGACAGCGCCGGGCCGATCTGGTCCAGCGCCAGGTCGTCGGAGGGCTGTTCAGGGAAGGACGCGCTGTTCATGTGACCGATTCTAGGCCCGGTCCGCACATTTGCATACCACAAGGCAAATACATAGCATCGGGTATGCAAATCTTGAACGAGCGAGGAAACGAGGCGGACTGCTATGGCGCTCACCGCGATCACCAACGCGCAGATCTTCGACGGAGAGAAGACGGTAGGCGTGCGGACCGTGGTCATCGACGGCGGGAGGATCGCTCGTGTCGGTGGTGACGCTCCTCAGGACAGCGAGATCGTCGACGGCAGCGGCGCCACACTGCTGCCGGGGCTCATCGACGCCCATGTCCACTCCGCCCCGGGTTCCCTGGCGCTCGCCCTGCGGTTCGGGGTGACGACCGAACTGGAGATGCAGGGGATGAACACACGGGAGAACCGGGGGCCCATCACCGACGACGACACCCAGGCTGACGTGCGCTCTTCCGGCTTCGCCATCACCCCGCCCGGTG
The DNA here is from genome assembly GCF_042266885.1 of Streptomyces sp. NPDC056061. NCBI lineage: Bacteria > Bacillati > Actinomycetota > Actinomycetes > Kitasatosporales > Streptomycetaceae > Streptomyces > Streptomyces sp. NPDC056061. The sequence continues at coordinate 63,109 of NZ_JBHJWQ010000012.1, forward strand.
GTCACCCGAGCGAGCTGATGCCCGAAGGCTTCCGGCCGAAGTGGGATCTCCCCCCGGTGATGCCCCTGATGCCGTTTTCCACCACTCCCGAGGAAGCGGCCGCCTTCGTGCCCCAGCTCCTCGCCCGGGGATCCGACTTCATCAAGTTCATGATCGACGACGGCAGCGTGGAGGGACACCCCGGGCTGCCCGCGCTCGACCAGGCCACCGTGAACGCCGGCGTCGCCGAGGCCAAGAAGTACGGGGCCCTCACCGTGGCTCACGCGCTGACCGTGGAGGCCACCAGGATGGCCGCCGAAGCCGGCATCGACGGCCTCGCCCACGTATTCATGGACCAGCCGCACACTGCCGAGATCATCAGCCTCATCAAGGACGCGGGCATGTTCGTCATTCCCTGCATCACTCTCAATGCCTCGATGATGGGGATCACCGGCAGCGAACTCGCCGACGACCCCCGGGTCGCCGCACGCCTCGACAGCAAGTGGGACCAGACCCTGCGCTCCAGCTACAACCGCTGCCCGCAGGGCAAGCTCGACGACACGTACGACACCGTGCGCGCTCTGGACGCCGCCGGCGTCGACGTGCTGGCCGGTACCGACGTCTCCATGCCCGAGACGTTCTTCGGGGGCCTGGCACACGGAGCGAGCCTGCACCACGAACTGCAATACCTGGTGGCGGCCGGCCTCACGCCCTCACAGGCCCTGCGCGCGGCCACAGCGACCACAGCCCGCCGCTTCCGCCTCAGCGACCGGGGCCGCATCGCCGAGGGACTCCGCGCCGACCTTCTGCTGGTCGACGGCGACCCGGTCAGCAACATCAGCGACACCCTCAACACCCGTGCCATCTGGCGCCGCGGCACCCGCCTGGCGGCATGACCGCAGTCCTTCCCCTTGAAAGAAGGCCCCAACTGTCCGGTTCTCGCTCGCCGCGGTACGGCGACCTTCCACGATCCGCTGCATGCTGGTGCAATGCGCCGGAAAAGACGGCCTTACTGACTTCGGCTCGTCAGGGTGGTCTTTGTCGATGGGCCTGATGGGCCTGATGGGCCTGATGGGCCTGGGATGCGGGCTGTATCTCGTGTTGTGCGGGGTATGCGGATGGGGGCGGGCTGACCGCTGCGGGGCGGCAGCGTCGGGAGGCCGTACGGCGGCGGGCGGCCGAGTTGTTCGAGCAGGAGATCAAGCCGCTGGAGGTCGCGTTGCGGCTGCGGGTGAGCCGGAAGTCGGCCTACCGGTGGCACCAGTTGTGGCGGGACGGCGGGATCGGGGCTCTGGACTCGCGTGGGCCGAGCGGATCACGGTGCCGTCTGTCGCCGCGCTGCCTGGACAAGCTCGCCGCGTATCTGGAGGAGGGGCCGAATGCGCACGGCTGGGCGGAGGACCAGGTGTGGACCGCTGCGCGGGTGGCCACGCTGACCGGCCGGAAGTTCCATGTTTCCTAAGCGTCTCGGGTGCCACGAGGCCGATGCACCGGCTCGGGTTCTCCCCACAGGTTCCCGTGCGGCGGGTCGCCGAGCGCGACGAGGAGGCGGTGGAGGTGTGGAAGGAGGCGACCTGGGCGGAGGCAAAAGGGGCCCGGGCGGCCTGCGGGGGCTACGTCACCACCGTCCACGACAACGCCGTCAGTGGGGCGAGGCTACTGTGCTGCCGGGTGAAGATTGATCACCTTCTTGAGGATCAAAGAGCGACGCCGAGCGGGTGGAGGCCGCGGCCGGTCCACGCTGATCGGCAGGTCCGAGATCGATCGTCCACTCCCCCTCGGAGCGAATCGAATCGACATTGGCCGGAGAGAGGCAACCGGGTGGCCATGGCCGAACCGGACGGCTACGAGTTCTGTGTTGGGAGGATCGACCGTGGCCTCCGATCACGGCCTGCTGTGGCGTCGCTGCGCATACCTGGGCCGTGTCCTGCTGCCGGTGGTGGACCAAGAGGCGTGGCGCCGGGGCCCGCCGCCACGAGCACCTGGAAATCTGGGGCATCAACCTCGTGGAAGGCGAGCGGCTGATCGAGGTACCTGCGTCCTTGGCCGCCCATGCCGTCGCGATCGGCACCTCCGTATCTGCCGCGAAGGCGCCGCCGCCCGCCTGACGACCGGGCGGCGGCCCGCCGACCCCGGAGTTTGGGTCGACCGGGCGACGGAGGGCCTCACACCCCGACCAGTCCCTGTTGGCGGAGCACCTCCAAGCCGAACAGGCCCGCCTTCTTGGGGTCCACGCCGCCTGTTTCGGGATCGGAACGGGCGAACGCCTCGGTGACCTCGGCGACCGACCGGGCTCCGTCGCAGAGCTCCAGCAGCCGGACCGACAGTCCGCTGAGGGAGACGTATGCGGCCATCCCGTCGTCCTTCGCGATCCTGGCCAGCGTCGAACTCCCATCGGCCACGCGGGCGGTGCCCTCCCGCCTGCGCAGACAACCGATCAGCTGCTCGTAGTCGACCGCGAGCCGGTGGAGCATGACGCCCGGCGGGAGGTGTGGCACCCCGGAGCCGGGGGTCCCGCCGCCCGGATCCCGTAGCCGACGGACCGCGCGTTCGAGCCGGACCAGCTCCACGATGCCCGGGTGGCCGGGGCGCGAGGCCGGTGTGAGGTAGGTGGTCTCCAGGAACTCGAACAGCTCCTCCGGGAAGTCCGGGTGCGCGTAGTAGGCGGACACGTCGAAGGAGGACCGCCATGTCCGGCCGCCATGCGAGCGGCGCCACGCCCGCCACGCGTCGAAGACGGTCAGCAGGTCTCCGCTGTCCTGGTGCAGTGCGACCAGCAGCCACCGGAAGCGTCGGATCCCGACGAGGACGAATTCCCGCAGCTCCTTGAGGTATGCCTTCTCCAGCCACGGGGTGGGCACAGTGTAGAAGTTGGGAAACACCTCCGGGTACGCCGCGATCATCTCCCGGTCCTCGGCGCTCTGTTGCCAGCCCTGGTGGGACATGTCCGAGTAGATCCCGTCCAGGGTGAGCTGGTCCGCGTAGCGGCGCTGGATCGGGGTGTCGGCGAGCGGGGCGAGGAGGTGCAGCTGCGGTTCGACATGGTCGAGGCGCAGCGCGTCCATCAGGAACGCGGTGGTCCCGCGCAGGTCCTCGATAGTCTCCTCTGGGAACCCGGTGATCAGGGAGGCCGCCGTCTTGATGCCGTGCCGGTCGGCGCATTCGAGTCGCTCCATCGCCTCATGGAGGTCGATCCGCTTCTTGACGATCTTCTGTAGTCGGGCGGAGCCGGTCTCGATGCCGAAGAAGATGCCCCGGCAGCCCGCGCGGTGCATCAGCGCGATGAGTTCGTTGTCGACGCAGTCGGTGCGGGCGCTGCAGGACCACTGGAAGCTCTCGCCGGATTGCAGCAGCGTCTCGCAGAACTCAACGACCTTGCGCCGGTCGACCGTGAACATGTCGTGGACGAGGTCGAAGGCGGTGATCCCATATTCCCGCCGGACCTTCCGCATCTCGTCGAGGACCCGCCCCGGCGACTTGAGCCGGAAGCGGCGCCGGAAGAAGTCGTTGGTAGAGCAGAACTCGCAGGCGAACGGACAGCCGCGTCCGAGCTCGATCGAGACGTCGCGGCACTGGTCGATGTACGGGTAGCGGTGGAACGCTGGCGTCGGCAGGCCGTCCAGATCCTTGATCACCGGCGCGTTCGGGGTGCGTTCCACCTCGGTCCCGGTCCGGCAGGTGAGCCCGGCGATAGCGGTGGGCGGGGTGCCGGCGTCTAGCGCGTCCAGGAGCAGCGGCAACGTCTCCTCGGCCTCGCCGCGCACTACGTAGTCGACATAGGGGAACGCCCGCATCGACGCCATGTCCACCACCGAGGCCTGCGGGCCGCCGAGCACCACGACCGAGTCCGCCCTGGCCCGCTTGACGCGCTCGGCGATCCGGAGGGTTAGGGGGTAACTGCTGCAGATCGTGCTGAACCCGAAGACGTCGACCAGCAGCGGTTCGAGGCGCCCAGCCGCGTATGCGGCAAAGTCCGCAGGTGCCCCGTCGGCGCTCTCCTCGCCGCCGAGCTCCTGGCGGAGGAAGTCGTAGTACCAGCGGTTGAGATCGACGATGAGTGGTTGTCCGCCGCCCTTCTCCAGGACTGCTGCCAAACTGAGCACGCCCAGGGGCGCGTTCTCGGAGATCACCTGCAGGGCGCGACTCTCGGCCACGGAGGCGTCCTCGTACTCCGTCACGGTCGGGGGGCTGATCAGACACACTCTCAACGCTGTGATCCCTTCTGAACGCCGACCCCGCCAGGGGGTACCTGGCGGGGCCCGGGGAGGCTGCCGTGACGGCCGGACGGCTAGAAGCCCACCGACACGGTGACCGACACCTTGACGTTGGCCTCGGCGTCCTTGTCCTTCATGGAATCGACGATGTTGTTGCGGAACTTCTCCTGGAGGCCGGCGAGTTCGGCCTTGCTCAGACCCAAGTCGGGAATGGCGACGACTACCTGCTGGGCCGGGGTCGGGTCGGTCATATGCGCCTCTCTCGGTGCGGGCGGCCGGTGGACGTCCCGAGGCCCGGGCCACCGACTCGGTGCGTGCGCAGATATGATGGTTCGCCCGGATCGGACGGACTGCCGAATCCGCCACCTGTGGGCGCGGCGGTCGGCGCACGATCGCAGGCCTCCTGACCACGCTGCTCCTCGCCCTGGGCCAGTCTCTGGGCACGAGCGACGATCTGGCCGCCACTGCACACCGCCGAGGCATCGGCAGATGGCGTCGCCGCTGGCCCTGCGCCCTGTGCGGAACGGCCACACCCATGCTCTCCCACTCCGGGGAGCCCGCACACAAGACGTGCGCCGAGGACCGGATCGCCGCGAACCCGGCCGAGGCACGCCGCGGCCGTACCGGCGCGACAACACCACATGGGCGCAGACACAGGCCGCACTCGACCAGCCGGACCTGGCCCGCCTGGACACACACCTGGACGAGATCGCCCGGCAGAACCAGGACCCGGCCACCACCCGCCCGCTGCCGGGACCAGTGGTTCCGGCTGCACCGCCCCGGAGCGCTGCGCCCCGCCCGTCCGCGCCTGGCGCGGTGCTCCCGTCACCCCACATCCATCCCGCCGGTCACGCCGAACGCCGACGTTCTGGCGACTCTCGTTCTCGGCCACGCAGGCCAGGAGCGGAAGTTGCACGCGGGGCCGACCGTGGCACCGAAGCCGGAGAGCCACGTCCGTGCCCGACCCGCCGCGGGGACAAGGGAGACGGGACACCCCGCCCCGGCAGCCGTCCCCGCGGCGGCCCACCACCTCCGGCCCGTGCTTTCGGCCGCGCCGCGAATCACCAGCGCTTCACGGCGAGAGCACCTTGTCCGGTTGCGGGGCAATCAGGGCAGAGTAGCCTGAAATTGATCGATACTACCTGTTTTGGAGGTAGGCGATGTCTCTCCGACTGCTGCGCCACCGTATGCCGCATGGGCTCGTCCTTCTCGGCAACGGCCGTCTCATCCGGGGCTTCAGCGGCGGCTTCTACGACGGTCACGGGTACCAATCCTGACACCGTCCCCGCCATCGGACCGAGTCCACTGCGGGGACGGCGTCAGGCCGACCTTGGAGGATGTGCGGTGGCAGAGGACACCGATGCCCTGGTGGCCATGACGCGGATCCTGTCACCGCATTGCCGTGTCACCAGGATGTCCGACGGAGCGCTGATCGCGGACTGGCGGCGTACACGTTTTCTTGGAGTGGCGACGGCGGACCTTCGGAAGTTCGCTGATGGAATCCCCGAAGAACGCGCCGAAATCGTTACCGGTCTCATCCACGCCGGGTGTGCGGCGGCCCGCCGCAGGCAGCAGTCGGACATCGCGATCGGGCTCTGGCTGCGCGGAGTTTGCCTGCTGATCCGGACCATGGGATTCGGGCGCGCCCTTCGGCTCCTGTCCTTGGCAGCCCCGGTATACGCCCGTGCGGACCCCGCCGCCACGGAGGACGTCGAACGGCTGAAACGGGCAGTGCAATCACACGGTCGCAGAAGCTGGTTCGTCAACGACGACTGCAAGGCCGAGGCTGTGACGGCCTTCGTCCTGCTGAGGCGGCGCGGCGTGAAGGCCGTACTTCACGTCGGTGTACGCGAGCACCCGTTCGCCCTGCACGCCTGGACGTCTTCGGCAGGCCTGTGCATCCCTGACGCCGATCCGCGCGGGCACACGTTCGAGCCGGTTCTCTCGGTGGGCGGCGGAGGGCAGTGACGTGGAAGCACTCCGCATCGAGTGGGACGGGGGCGTCCCGAAGCTCTGGGCAGCCGGGGCCATGGCGCGGCAGGGGCTCGTGACGACGGTTTCCTCAGGGGCCGGGACCGCAGTGGTCGCTGGGTGGGTCGGCTCCGTCCGTGAACGCGTGGCAGGAGCGCGAGGCATACTCGACGACTGGGGTCGGCCGCAAGCGGCACCGCGTCTGCCGACCGGCGACTATGCGGCCGTCCTGGTGTACCGCGACCGCATTCTGCTGATGCGGGACGAGCATGCACGCATCCCCTTGTTCTTCAGGGAGTCCGGTGGTCGTGTCACCGCGGTGAGTACATCGGCGCGCCAGCTGGGCGGCGGAGCAGAGCTGGAACGGCGCTACTTCTGCCGGTACCTGACCGGGAACATGGCGCAACCCCACTCGGAACTCACCCCCTTCGCCGGGGTACACCGAATACTCGGTGGCGAGGTGGTGGAACTTTCGATCACGGGGTGGATACGTGGTCGGGTGCTACGACACGTTCGTCAGTCCCACGACCCGTCGGTACAGAGAGCGGACGAACCCGGCATCGGCGGGGCGGCGAAGGACCTGCGTCTCGCATTGGAGCACGCTGTCGGGCGCCGTATGGGCAGGATTACGGCCTGCCATGTTTCCGGCGGCACCGACTCCACCAGTGTCGCGCTGCTAGCGGCACGTCTGCTGGCTGCGGGGCAGGGCCACCCTCGGGACCTTGTCCTGCTTGCCGGGCGCTTCGGAGGGGGAGAACTCGCTGCCGAGCAGCCCTATATAGACGAGGCGATGGCGGAGATCCGTCGGCACGCACCCGCAGCCCGCCCGTTGATAGTCGATGTCGACGACATGGCCGACTTCGACGACTTCCAGCACCACGCGGGAGACCCGGACGAGCCTCATGCGCACGCCTTCCGCGCCCCGTTCTGGAGCAGGCTTCATGCCGCTGCGGCGGATCTGGGCTGCGATACCCTCTTGACCGGCTGCGGGGCCGATCCGGTTGCGGACGCCAACCCACTTCACTTGCACAGACTGGCCCGCACAGGACAGCTCCGGCTGATGACGAGGCAGGCACGTGACTGGGCCGCGGGCAACGAGCGGGGCTTGTGGGACATCGTCTCCGCCTACGTGGTGCAGCCGGCTCTTCCGCTGACCGCCGAACGGGTTACAGCGCTCGTCCGCCGCCGCGGAACGGTACTCGGCGGCCTCGGCAACTTCGCCCGCCCCCGATGGCTGCGTTCCGGATTCGCGCGGGCTCACGGCTTCCGTGAGGCCAGCATCGCGGAGAGCCGCTTCGTATTCGGACACAAGCCCGAACAGTCCCTCTACGAGGCCGCCAATTACATCACCGCTCCGGACCCACTGTCCTGGCGCCGTGCACGGCAGGACGGGTTCTTCCTCTCACATCCCTTCCTCGACCCGGAGGTCATCGCCCTGATGCGCCGCCTCCCCGCCGAGGCCGCGTTCCATCCGGGCCGCCCGAAGGCGGTGCTGCGCGAGGCGATGGCGGACCTGCTTCCGCCCCGGATCGGCGGCCGGGCCGTCAAGGTCCCCTTCAACCAGCTCTACGCACGCGGCCTGCGAACACACGGCGACGAACTCATCGACCTCTGCCGCTCCGCGAGGCATCCGCTGATCGCAGAGATGTTCGACGTCGAGACGCTGTGCCGGGCGGTGAGGGAGGCGCAGTTCGGCATAGGAGACTCCTATTCCTGGGACCGTGTGAACAGTTCTCTCGCCCTCATGGTGTGGCTGGAGCGATTGGATCAGCACTCCCACGTGCGCCGTGCGGTCATGCCGGTCATCGCTGGTTCTTGATGTCCCAGAGCGTTCGTTTGATCGGGCCCGTTTCGGCGGTGACCAAGCCGTACCGGTTCAACATCTTGCGAATTTCCGCTCCGGACAGGATTCGGTTTTCCTCACCGTTTCGCGTAATGGATTCCGACAGGCCTGCACCATGCGTGCCGAACTGCCAATAGACAGTGACGTAGCGCGGGTCCATCGTATGCTGGTCAATGGAATTGTTTTCGTACACCCGGCCGCGGGAAACGACGGAGTCGAGGCCCTGAGCCTCCTTGACCCACTGGGGCACCTTGCCGCCACCCCAGGAATACCCCTTCACCTGGATCTGCTCCAGACTGAGCCGGTCCTTGCGCGCCAAATGCGCGGAGGCGTAGAGCGCCAATTGGTCATAAGGCGTATTGATGGGCAGTTGCACAATCGTTTGGGTGACGAACGTGTCGTTTGCCTCGATCCAGTTCCCGGCAGGTACCCATGGCTGCGCCAACACCAACTGACCGGGCTGGAAGATCTCCCTTCGGGAGAGCGGGTGCTGTATCTGGAAGTCACGGAACGTCTTGGCATCTGCACGCCACTGCTTGCGGAGCCGGTCCGTCTGGCTGAGCGACACCCGTTCACCCATGGCGTGGAATTCGGTACCGAGAACGAAAAATCCCACATCGCTGTGGTTCTCGATCCTGATGCCGACCGGTACGGCGAATTCCTTATGGTCCATACTCAGCACAGGCTTTCCCACTGCGATACTGACGAGGGGTCTGGCACCGTGCTGGGACGGCTGGTAGAGGTGCTCGTAGCCGAAATTGGCCATCGCGAGACCCGAGGAGACGACCAGTGCCGCGGCCACCCGCTTCGGAGCGGGGATGACGACCGATGTCCGCCACACCGTGAAGACAGCCCATGCGGAACCAGCCGTGAGCAGGCTGTACAGCACCCGGTAGAGCGTGGAATCGCCGTCCCTGAATGTCTCGAGCAGGATCATGGCGTTGGCCAACGATGCCGCGACCGTACCGATCAGCGCGACCATCCCGGAATAGGGGAAGCTGCTCCGGCACCAGTGGTCCACGACCGCGGCGGCGCCCAACAACGAGACGGCCGAGACCACAATGAGGATGGCACCGGTGATGCGCCCCGAGTAGGTCAGGGCCGCGCTGAGGTCCTCGATGCCCCACCAACCCAGCAGCAGCGCCGTCGGAAGCAGGACCAGCAGGACCAATACCACGGCAGCCGGTGACCGCCTGGTGCCCGTTGTGATCAGTGGCGCCCGCAGGTGCGAGCCGACGCCGGCCCTGGGGGGAGTCGTCACGTGATCGTCTCCGGACGGCGCAGGCCGTCCATCAGGCGCTGATGGTGACCGCGACCGGAACACACACTCAAGCCGACCGCGAAGAGTCTCGCCGGTAGGCACCGTCCTACGCCAACTGGACCCACGGATTTCTCCTTCGACCGTCACTCGGCACTGCACGGGTGGAGCGCGTCTGGCGAGCGCCTGCCGGGCTTCCTGCGGCACGCATCGCGCGGCGGCGTCGCGGAGCGTCCGATCCCCGCAGCGGACCAGGAGACCTGGTGCTGCGCCGGGCCCCTCGGGCACCATCGTCCGTGGTGATCTTTCGGATCACCATCCGGATGCCGCCGGACGGCCTACACGCACGAACTCCCTTCGGACTTCGGACTTCGGACAGGAGGTCCGCTGTCGTCGATGCCGCGGCGAACGAGGAACTCGTACTGGTCCTCGTCGGCGGGAACGAGAGCCCGGCCGTAGGTGCAGAAGCCCTTTGTGCCGATCCATGCGGGCGCTCAGCTCTACCGGGACACCGGCTGACTCAGCCCGCGGGCACGCCGACCGCATCCCACGCCTGGAGTACCGCCTCGAGCACCTGTGGCCCGTAGGCATCGGCGGCGCCCGCCGTCAGCCGTGCGAAGGACGTGAAGTCGGCGTCGCTGGCGAGCGTGCCACCGGTGAGCACGTCGTACCAGACATGGCCTGCGCGATCCCAAGCGTGGCCGCCGAGCTGAGTCGCGGCGAGGTAGAAGGCGTGGTTGGGGATGCCCGAGTTGATGTGCACGCCGCCGTTGTCGGCGAAGGTGTGCGCATAGTCGTTCATGTGGGCGGGCTGTGGATCCTTGCCGAGCTCGTCGTCGTCGTACGCGGTGCCGGGCGCCTTCATCGAGCGCAACGCGACGCCCCGCACTCCGGGGCGCAGCAGTTCCTCTCCGATCAGCCAGTTTGCTTCCTCGGCCGACTCATCCTTGGCGTACTGCTCGACCAGGGACCCGAATACGTCGGACAGATGCTCGTTCAGGGCTCCGGACTGGCCCACGTATGCCAGGTTGGCGGTGTATTGGGTGACGCCGTGAGTGAGCTCGTGGCCGATGACGTCGGGGGACTGGGTGAAGTCGCCGAAGATGCGCCCGTCCCCATCGCCGAAGACCATCTGCTCGCCGTCCCAGAAGGCGTTGTCGTAGTCGCGGCGGTAGTGAACGCTGGCATCCAGTGGGAGGCCGGCCCCGTCGATGGAGGAGCGGGACAGGGTCTGCAGATAGAAGTCGAAGGTGGCTCCGAGGCCGTCGTAGGCGTGATTGACCGAGGCGTCCGGTACGTCGGCCTCTCCTTCTCCGCGTATGCGTCTGCCGGGCAACTCCTGCCGGTGCTCGACGTCGCAGATGGTGCGGTCGGAGTGGTCGGGGCCGCGCGTCGGCGGGGCGACGGTCGGGCTGATCTCGGCCGTCAGCCTGCGTTGGACGCGTTGTGCCGCGTCGAGCGCCAGAGTGCGGCGGGCAGGATCGCGCACGGCCGGGTCCTCAGCTCGGGCCAGCCGGTCGAGTAGATGCGGTGGCACGATCGCACACGGCGTCGTGGCCACGGACCTGGGCGAGAAACCTCGGATGTCGTCGGTCATGGGATGTGCTCCGATCGGTGCGGATGGCGGTAGCGCACTTCATCCGCCTGACGCTCGCGCCTGTGCGCGTGCCTCAAGACGGTCCGGTGAAAACTGTGCTGTCGGCAAGACGCTGCCACCGTGGTGCTGGGCACGAATGCATTCAAGCGGGACGGCATGATGCACTGGAGGAGTTGGTGCGAGAGGGCGTCGGCCTCCAGCGTGTCGAACAGCCGCACCACGTTGGTGGGGTGGCAGGCGCCGACCTGATTGCTCGTCCCGTCGGGGCAGATGACGATCCTGTGTGGCATATCGGCTCCTCGTCGGGACAGCCCTCAGCGGGAGCCTCGGCCGTTCCCGCGCGCCCGGCCCGTGGCCAGATGGCCGGCTGCGGTGCGTCGTTCGGGGTCGATCTGCCCGGCAAACGCCTGGAGCGCGGCGGAGCTGTTCGGCGGCAGGACCGCCATCAGCCCCCGCTCCTGTGCCTCGGCCACTGTCTCCGCCGCCCTGCTGCTCTCAGGCACGTGCACCAGGCGGACGTGTCCGTCTCCGGAACCCCGCCGGTCCACCGGAGCTACGGCGCCATGGGTACCGTCGGGGAGGGTCACCCACAGCTGGAAGTCGTCGTAGCGGACGAAGTCCGCCCCCTTGACCGGCCAGGGATAGTGGTGCTCACCGGGCACCTTGGGCAGAATCCCCTGGTGGTTGCCGCGGGTCATGGGCACGCACGCGTTGAACAACGAGTCGGTCCACGCCTCCACACCGTCCGCGTCCTTGATCGGGGTGCGCAGCAGTGCGTCGCCCTCCTCGTATCCCAGCTCGGCGAGGGCCGGCAGGGTCAGCGGGAAGGCATCGACGAGGTCGGCCGCCTCCTGCCTGAGCCGGTCGACCTTCACCGGCTCGGCGCAGAACTGCATGCTCCACTCGACGCCCACCCGGGCCCGGTACATCCGCCAGCCGCCCGCTCCCTTGGCCCAGAGGCTGCCTCCATGGTGCATCTCCCAGTGCTCGGACCCGGCGGGCCGGGGCCCGTACGGCAGATCCGTGTCACTCATCTCGTCAAGAATCTTGTGCGCCGTCCTCTTCGCGGCGAGGAAGAACGACGACTCGAAGCGCTCGGGGTGCTCGACCAGCCGAATCTTCCAGGGGTGGTTCTCCGACTCGACCCCGCCGAGCTTGAGCGAGTCGGGAATCGGGGACGATGCAAGGGAACCGGATCGGGCCATGTCCGACCTCCACATGCCGACCGCGGTCCGTGTCCGGCCCACGGTGCCGAGTGCCTCTGTCTTCATCGTCCGTCCGGGCTCGGAGGTACGCCAACCCGAGCAGCCGATGAACTGGCGGAGTGTTGTCGGTCCGAGCAGGGCAGATCAAGAGGGCTGCCGCTGCCAACCGTGTCTATCAGGTCTGCCAAACGAACGGCTCTGTCGCAGATTCGGTGGTATCTGAACGTCATCGTCGAAGTGCCTGGCCCGGCATCCAAGCGGAGCAGGCGCAGACGCGTCTTCAAGCCAGAGGGGTGCTGCCTCGCTGGTGTGAGGTTTTTCCGTTGCTTTCCCCACCAGGCCATCTCCTCAGTGCCTTCGGTGATGGTGCAGGTGAGCTGCTGCACCCGCACCGTGCGCAGAACACCGGCCGCGAGCACCCGTCGCAACCATGCCGGCGTCGGACGACCATCCACGGGTTCTCCGCCAGGGCATTGCCGAACGAGTCGCCGACCGAGCCCATGGCACCTGGATACCGGCCCTGACCAAGCGTGTTGTGAGCTTCACGGACGTGTATTGACAGCCGTGGCCGGCGTGGCGGATGAGCTCACCGGGGTGACTTCGCGGCTGGCCAGGGCGTATTCGAGCGAGGTGGGGACCAGGTCGGCATCCGCGTGGGCGGAGGTCTCCCGGGCCACGACCCGGCGGGAGAACGCGTCGCGGATCGCGGACAGCCCCAACGGTCCCTCCCCGGTGGGGATCACGGTCAGGTCAGTGCCCCACAGCCAGTTTGGCCCGTGGGCGGTGAAGTCGCCCCTGACCAGGTCACGGGTCAGGTCGTCGTCCGCGGCATGGCGAGTGGAAACAGGCGAGTGGTTTGTCCCTGTCGGACGTGGGTCACCGGCCCGCGCGGGCGTCGGGCTGCGCCGGCATTCGGGTGGGAGGACAATGGAGACCGGCGACCGGCTGTGTTTGCGACCTCTTCACCGCATCCGACGCGCCGAGAGGTTCCCATGAGCAGTGACCTGTACGGCCCTCCTGTGAGCGGCCCCTTCGAGTACGAGCCCCCGCGGCCCGGTCCGGTCATCGCGGCGGTGAGCCCGGAGGACGCTGCGAAGCTCCCGCACGAGCGGCCCCCTCGGGAAGGGGACGTCGAACGGCACGAACGCGCGAGGCTCGAACGGCGGCAACAGCAGTTCATCCCCGCACGTCCTCGGCACGCCGATGTCCCGCCCACCGAAGTTCCGCCCGTCCCCGGATACGAGGCGCCCCCCTGAGGGCTGCCGAGCAGGTTGAGACGAGGTGACGCCACATGTCCTCCGTGAACCTGGTCCTCAATACCGGGCTGAACAACGCCGCGACGGGCTTGATCACGTCGGTGGACGACGAACCGACCGCCGCCCGCTTCCTGGGGCAGGCCTTCCTGACCGGAAACACCTACGCCAGCCGTTCGCAGGATGGTGGATCAACCTGGACACAGGTCGATCCTTTCGCTGTGTTCCCGCTCGCCGCGGGCGGCCTGTGCTGCGATCAGATGACCCTGCACGAGCGCACCCGGAACCTGTGGATCTGGCTCCTCCAGTACAAAGCGGACGCCGACGGGTCGAACATCTTCCGGCTGGCCGTCTCCACCGACGGGACGCCCGCCCCCGGATCGTGGACCTACTGGGACTTCAGCCCCGGTCTCTTCGACCCCACCTGGACCACGGGAACCACGTTCGACCGACCCGACATCGCCACCGCGAACGAGCACCTCTACATCACGTACAACGTGTTCCGCGGTACGGCCTGGGCCGCCACGATGGTCTTCAAGATCTCGCTGGGGCAGCTGGCGCAGCAGCAGCTGTCGTACGTCTACTACACCACCACGACGGACACGTCCTTCTGCCTCGCGCGCGGTGCGACCACGGACATGTACCTCATGTCCGAGACCGTGCAGAACCCCGTACGGATCTTCCGGTGGCCGGACGCCGACGGCAGTTCCTGGACCCGGACCGACATCACCACGCCCGGCGCCTGGACCGGCAGTACGACGCTGGGCGCTTACGTGTCGCGCTGCCCGAACGGCTCCAACTGGCTGGGCAAACTGACAGCCAGGGCCACCGCGGGATGGGTGGCGGGCGACACGGTCGGCTTCCTCTGGCACGCCCTGCCCACGAGCGACCACCCGCAGCCGTGGCTCAAGGCGCTCGTGGTCAACACCACCACTATGGCGGTCGTCTCCGAGCCGGACCTGTGGAACCACGACAACGCGTACGCCTACCCCGCCACCTGCCCCAACGACGACGGCGAGGTCGGGATCTCGCTCTTCTTCGGCGGTGGCGGCACGCTCAACCCCCGTCATGTCGTGGGGTTTCTGGAAGACCCGGCCTGGGTGCTGGCCGGGACGCGGGACAGCACCGACGGGCCGTACGGCGATCTGTGGGGCGACTACCTCAGCTGCGCGTTGGGCCATCCCGACGATACGAACTGGGTCGCCACCGGTTACACGCTCCAGGGCGGCAGCACGTTCCAGTTCGTCGATCCCCAGTACGTCGAGTTCACCGTCGGCCCCTGACCGGGCCGGCCCGTGGAGGAGAGAACGATGAAAGCGGGCAGGATCCTGCGCAATCCCGACGCGCCCCGGACCTTCCCCCGGCCACAGGCCGGCCGGGACCTGGACCGCCAGGACGCCGAACGGCTGGAGGAGATCCGGCAGTACTTCAGGGACCAGTACGCCCGGCGCGAGGTCGTCGCCCGCACGATGACGGCCGACGGTGACGAACTCGACTGGGTCCCCCGCGAGTTCCACGGCGAACCACCCGACATCGAGCCGCCGGAGTTGTACGGCTCCCACCGCCGCGGGCTCCCGCAGCCCTTCGAATCGCCCGATCCGGACGCCGGGACCGGGCCGCCCGGCACCGTCCCGATGCTGCGCAAGCCCCTGGACCGCATCACCCCGGTCGGCACCCTGCAGGACTACCTGTCGAAGGGGCCCTACGCGAAACGCGTCACGCCGCCGGACGACACCGGCATCCGGTCCCTCGGCACCCAACCCGTGCACAAGTACGCGGAAGTCGTGCAGCCGGTGCTCCACTACGGCACCGAGGGCGTCATCAACACCTGGCGGCCCTACGTCCAGTGGTCGAGCGAGTTCTCGCTCGGTCAGCTGTGGGTAACGGGAGGGTCGGGTGCCGGGACCGATGTGCAGACCGTCGAGGTGGGCTCGATGACCTACTACGACCGTTACGGCGACTGGGGTCCGCACCTGTTCCTCTTCTACACCACCAACAACTACACGCAGAGCGGCGACTACCTCGGCGGCTACGCCCCGGACGTCAAGGGCTGGGAGCAGCTGTCGAGCACGGTCTACCCCGGCATCCGGATGGCGGAGAGCGTCGACGGCGGCGACCAGTACGAACTGTCCGTCAAGGTCATGCTGTATCTGGACAAGTGGTGGGTCCGCATCGGGAACGAATGGATGGGCGGCTTCCCTCGCAGCCTGTTCAATTCCTCCGGACTGTACAACCAGGCAGGGCACATCAACTGGGGCGGCGAGATCGTCGACGACAAGGTCCACCACCCCGATCCCACCTGGACCCAGATGGGCAGTGGGCACTTCCCGTCCGAGGGATGGAGCCACGCGGCCTACATGCGCAACATGGCCTACCAGTCCGACCCGGCCGGCACGATGCAGCCGCTGGCGGGCTATCCCGTGGCGACCAACCCGAACGCCTACCAGATCGCTGTCGACTTCTCCGGGACGACGGCCTGGGGATCGAACTTCTACTGGGGAGGCCCCGGCGGTGTCGAGTGACGTCCCGCCCGGGGACGGCCGCCCCGAGGTGATCCCCTCCGAGGTCGATCCGGACATCGAGTGCGTCCGGACCGACCTGGCGGGAGAAGGTGCCGCGTCACCACCGCCCCCCGACGCGACCGGCCCGCCGCCGCCCTCCCCTGTCTTCCCCGCGTCCTCGGCCGTACGGGGCCGAAGGCTCTGCCCCGAGGGCTACACGCCCCGCCGTCGGCACCGGGACTACACCCTGGACGGCAAACGGATCGTCAGCGACTCCCCGCCGGTCCCCAACCCCGAGCCGCCCCCTGAACCCGACAAGCCGTCCACCGATCAGACCTCGTGAGCGCGTCCGCTCCGGAAGCGGAACGTCGTGGTGCACGGGCGGTGGGCGTCGTCGCCCTCGTACGTGACGACGACCTCCCGGGCGCCGGTCGGCACGGTCGCGGTGCGCAGGCTCGCCAGGCCCACCGCGTCGAGCGGGACTGTGCCGAGACGCAGCCCGTCGGCGGTGAAGGTCACACGGCCGCGGGGTGCCGGCCCGCCGGCCCCGATGCGGGCGATCCGTACCGTCAGGGTCGCCGGCACGCGGACCTCCGTCCTGGCACTGTAGGATCCAGCGGCGGCCGGATCCGCGCTCAGGGTGCCGTCGCGGGCGACGCGGAAGCCGGTGCACACGCCGTGCACGGTGCGCGGCTGATAGCCCTTCGCCGGAACGAGGACAGCGGCCAATTCACGGGGCGCACGGAGCATCGCATCCCGCCCACCGTGGAGGGCCGCGAGGCCGAGCAGGTCGCTGTCGGCGTCGGCCGCGGACAGCACCACCGGGAACCCTCCGACAACAAGGGTGTCCGTGCCTCGTCCGGTCAGGAACGCGTCGCAGGACGTGTCGTAGTCGACCGTCCCGTCGCGGCGGACCGTGTACGAGAAGTCGGCCGGCACGCCGGGGCCCGCGTGGAAGCCGAATCCGGCGGCCGGCAGCAGCGTGAGCCGGTGCAAGTCGGCCGGGGACAGAAAGGCCCCTGCGGCAGCTCCCGGCACGCCGACCGGCAGCAGGCCATGGGAGAGGCCGCGCCCGTCGACGGTGACGGTGCGCCCGCGGACCGTCAGGGTGTCCCCGGCGGCCTCGGCGAGCCCGGCCGCCTCCGGCGAGAGCCGGACCCTTCCGTCGGCGGTGACGGAGAAGCCGAGGCCCCCGTCGGCGGTGCCCGCCTCGACCCTCAGCCGGTACCCCGAGGCGGGCAGCAGGCGCAGCTCGTGTGTCCGGTCCGGCGCCAGTGGAGCCGCGCCCGGCAGGTCGGGGGTGAGCGGATGGTCCAGGCTCCGAGCGTCGACGAGGACCGGCGCGCCGCGCACGGTCAGCCGCCGGCTGCCGCGGCCGGTGAGGAAGACGTCGTATGGGGACGCGAAGTCCAGGGTGCCGTCCGCACGTACGTCGAAGGCGACGGCGGCCGTGATGCCGTCGCCGAGCCGCAGCCGGTAGCCGGTGCCGACGGGCAGCTCCACCACGGGCGGCGGATCGGCCGCCCCGTCGACGAGACCGCCCCGGGGCCTGCCGCGGGCCCCGTACTCCGCGTCGTCGCGGGCTCCGAGGACGGCGACGTGAGGAGACGTCAACTGCGAGGTGTCGAGAGTGATGGTCGGCATCGGCGCTCCCACGCAAGAGGAGAGGAGACGGAGAGAGGGGGTGGGAAAACGGGAAGGGGGTCAGAAGGGCGTGCTGCCGTGGAGCTCCATGCGGGGCACGGGCTCGATCCGGGTCTCCGTCCGCGCCGGCCGGAGCGGCACCCCGGTGATCCGCTCCCACCGCAGAATGATCGTGTCCCAGCCGGCCGTGATCAGCTCGGCCTCGTCCGGAGTCGTCGCCATGGTCCAGACGACGTCGCCGTGCGCCGGAAGAACCGCTCCGATGAGCTGCCCGCCCGGGTCCCAGCGGTGCAGGGTGCCGTCGGCGCAGCCGGCGGTGATCTCGCCGTCCCCAGTCAGCACGAGCCCACGCACCGGTGAGCCCGTCACCAGCGGGCCGCCGACCTGCTGCCCGGAGTGCCGGTCCCAGCGGCGCACCGTGCCGTCGATGCCGCCGGAGGCGAACTGCCGCCCGGCGGAGCCCGCCGACACGGACTGTACGGGCCCGCTGTGGCCGAGCAGCGGCCCGCCGATCGGTGTGCCGGTCGTCCGGTCCCAGCGGCGCACGGTGCCGTCCACCCCGCCCGAGACGATCTCGGCGTCGTCGGGGGTGACGGCGACCGCCTGCACCGTGCCGGTGTGTCCGCGCAGCGGCTCGCCGAGCGCCGCTCCGGTCGACAGCTCCCAGCGACGGACCGTGCCGTCCTGGGAGACGGAGACGATCTCGGCGCCGTCGCGGGTACGGGCCAGGGCCAGGGCCGGGCCCTCGTGGGCGGCGATCGGCGCGGCCACGGAGAGGCCGGTCAGCCGGTCCCAGCGGCCCACCGTGCCGTCGCTGGACGCGGTGACGACCTCCCGGTCGTCGGGCGTCAGCACCATGCCCCAGATCGTGTGCGGCACCAGGGGCACCGGACCGGCCAGGAGGGTCTCGCGCACCCGGTCCCAGCGGAACAGGCGTCCGGTGGAGTCCGTCGCGACGATCTCCACCGCGTCGGAGGTCACGGCCATCGCCATCGCATACATGTTCGCCTTCATGCCGACGTCCCCCCGGGCGGTACGGCGTCGTCGAATGCGAGTGCGCTGGCCGCCTCGCCCCGGCCGGCCCTGACCCGGCGGCCCACCCACGGGTAGGTCCGGCCGTCCTCGCCGCGCGCCACCACCGGCACTCTCCCGGCCGTCACTCCCGAGCGCGGGACCTCCTCGTCGCGGAAGAACACCCGTTTCGCCTCCGGCTCCAGAATCCGGCCGGCCGCCTTGAGCTGCGGCAGCCGGGTGCCGTCCGGACCGAACCGGGGGATCTGTCCGCGCCGCAGGCACACCGCCGCGGAACCCGTCGCCAGCGGCACCGGCACGAGCGGGATCCAGTGCGCCGGGACCGCCGTGACCAGCCGATAGGCGAGCGCCGTCGGGTCGGTCGGCGACACCTGCGGATCGTCGTCGGGCGGTTCGTCGCCGCGCGCCCGCGGCCGGCCGGTGGCGCTCTGCACCGTCCGCTCGATGGCGAACCCCAGGTTGGCCATCTCGTCGCGGGCGAACAGCACCTCCTCCACGGGGGTGCCCTCCAGGCGCGCCGAGGCGGTCGGCAGCAACGGAAGCAACGGCGGCCCAGGAGTGCCGTCCTGAGCGTTCGTCAGCCGGAACACCGACCAGTGGTCGTCCTCGACGGGGTCGACCGTCGTCTCGTCCCCGAAGGTGTCGACGACCGTGAGCCCGGCGATCCGGTGCAGCGCGCTCGTCGCCAGCTCCACCGGGATCATCCAGTGGTCGTTGCCGTAGATGTTCGCGAACTCGACGACCAGCAGCCGGGCCAGGTCCGGCACGCCCGCCCCGATGGCGGGCAGATTGACCGTCGTGTCCTCGAACTCCCACCAGCGCTCGGCCGGCATGCCCGGGTATGCGACCCGGGTGGGCAGCACCTCCGCGGGCGTGCCGCCGACCGGGGCGGGCAGCGGAGTCGTACCGGTGTCGAGGTCGAACTGGTACGGGTCGGCTGTGCCACCGGGGTACTCGGGCGCCGTCAGCGTGACCGGACGCCCGCCCGGCGCCGCCGTGACCGCGAAGCGGTGCTCCAGCCGTTCCCGTGCCCAGCTCGACGGCACCGGCGGCTGGTACCGGGCCCGGAACCAGTCCCGCCACAGCTGTGCCGCCTGGTCGAAGGCGGTCCGCTGCGCGTCGGTGAGCCCCGGCGGGTGCCAGCCGCCGTCCAGGTATCCGGCGAGCGCGACGCCGTCGGGCGCCCGCTCGGCCAGCACGTCGCGCAGGGCCTGCCCGCCCGGGTCGCGACGCAGCGGATCGTCGTCCGGGTTCGCGGGCGGCTCGGGCAGCGGCGCCTTGGCGAGCACCGCCGCGTCGATCTGGTCCAGGACGGTGTCCGAAAGGCTCTGGGTGCGCAGCGTGTCGAGGAAGCGCCGACCGGCCCAGGCAGCGGCCCGCAGCGGCAGCTCCTGGAGGGCCTCGCCCGGTGCGGCCCCGGCCTCCGCCAGGTACTCGAGCGGCATGCCCTTCGGCAGGCTGACGCCCGGCGCGTCGCCGCCCGCGCGGAACGCGTCGAGCGGGGTGCTCTCGGTGCTGATCCGGCATCGGACGGGCGAACCGGTGTCCTCGCCCGCGAACTCCGCCATCTGCCACTGCCGGGCGAGCAGGAAGAGCGGGTCGGCGACCCGGGCGGCGAGCGCCTCGTCGAGCTGACCACCGGTGCCGCTCGGCCGGACCACCGGTTCCACGCGGTGGAACTGGCCGAAGGCCATGACGTCGAACGTCATCAGGACTCCTTCTTGATCAGCTGCGCCATGACCGTGGCCAGATCCGGTCGCATCATCAGGTCCTTCATGTGCACGCTGGGCGCCGTCCCCATCGCCGACTCGGGCAGATAGGCGGCGGGCAGGTAGCGCCCCAGCCAGCCCAGCGCGTCCAGGTCCACCAGGCGCAGCTTCGCCAGGTCGAGCGCTTCGCCGATGGTGTCGGCGAGCACGTCCGGAGTCCAGGGCAGGCCGACCACCGGCGGTACGGCCAGGAGTACGGCCTGCGGGGCGCGCGCACCGGGCGCGTCGAAGTGGAAGGTGGCGCCCGCCGTGTGCTGCTGAGCGGGGATCAGGTCCGGCCAGGCGTCGACCATGAGGACGGCCGCACTGCCCGAGGCGAGCGACTGGGCGGGGCCGTGCACCACCAGGCCGGTGGCCGGTTTCTCCTCGTCGGCGGGGGTGCGCAGGGCACCCACCCAGCGGTCGTTCGGTGCGAAGGGCATCTGGCCGATGCGCAGGGTGTGGCCGATGCCGGTCGCCGCGGCCCCGGTGTGCAGCAGCAGGTCGGCGAGGGCACCGGTGCCCGCGCGGACCGTGCCCATCAGCTCCGCCCAGTCGCCCGGCACGAGCGTGGGATCGCCGCCGCGGTCGAGCCCGGTGCCGAAGGAGGCGTCGAGCGTCGCCGCGTCGGCCGGCGTCACCAGGCTCACAGCCCGGAAACCGGAGCCGAAGACCGCCTCCAGGACCGCGCTGTCGGCCCGCGGCCCGGCGGGCGTCGCCGCCGCGTCCGCCGCCGCCAGCCGCGTCCGGGCCTCGCGCAGTGCGGCGGCCAGTTGGTCGGCCCGCTCCTCCGTGGTTCCGTCCGGCGGTCCGGTCACCCCGAACGCGGCGAGCTCGTCCAGGTCCTGCGCGGTCACGGCGGCGTGGAGGCCGGCGCGGGCCTGCTCCGCCCGGGCGTGCAGTTCCGGGTCCGCGGTGTCCAGCGGCGCGGTGTACGCGTGGGCCAGGTCGGCCGCGGTCCCGGGCCGGCCCGCCGCGAGCACCCCGGCGACCGCCGCGCCGAGCGCTTCCACCTGAAGGATGCCCAGGGTCGTCCGCGACCAGCCCGTGCCCCGGTCCGTGCGCAGCACGGGGAGGGCGTCGGCGGGCACGTTCGGCGGCCGCTGCGAGAGGAGCGCGGTGGTCAGCGCGGCCCGCAGCCGGCCCCCGGCGGCAAGCGCCACCACGTCGAGCGCGCAGAACTCGGTGAGCGGCCAGGCGTGCTCGGTGACGGTGGCCACCCCCGGCGCGTCCACCTGGCCGGGGCGCAGCCAGGCGGCCCGGAGTCTGATCCGGTCGGTGGTGCCCAACTGGTGCCCGGCCCAGGTGTCGAGCCGCGGCTCGGCCTGCGCCCGTGGCCGCTCGGTCTGCGGTGCACTGTCCCAGCCCGCCGCACGCGGCGTCTCCTTCGGCACGACGACCAGGACGCGGTGGGCCACCGGGACGCCCCGGCGCGGTGCGTCGAGCACCTGGGGCCGCGGTGGCGGCTGTCCGCCGGCGGCCAACGACTCCAGGGTGGCGCCGGCCCGGTCCGGGTTGCCCTGGGTCAGTTGGTGGACGCTCTCGGCGAGCAGCAGGTCCCCGACGGCGTCGAGGTCGTCGCGCAGCGCCGCGAGGTTCTGCCGGACGGCCTGCTCCTCCGGGCCGGTCATCTGCGGGTCGCCCGAATTCGCCCGCAGATACGCGATGACGTCGTCCTCCGGCACGTCGGCGAGCCGCGCGCCGTCGGTGACGTCGTGGGCACCGATGAACTCCTGGGCTCCCGTGCCCGGGTGCTGGACGCCCTGCACCGACCACTTGGCGCGCAGCGGGGCGACGAACCGGTCGAGTACCAGCGTCGAGCCGGGCGCCTCGCCCTCGTCGTGCAGCCGTCGCTCCAGCCGGTAGCCGAGCAGCGCCCCGAAGGGCTGCCCCTGGGCGACCCCGTCGAGGACGGTCGTGGCCACCCGCATCCGCCGTGAGGAGAGGTCGACCGCGAAGGCGCCGGGATCGGTGGGGTGCGACAGGGCGCCGCTGCGCAGGACGGCGGCGGTGGCGGCCTGCGGGAGCGAGGGCGCGAGCACCCAGCCCCGGCTGAGCGGGTCGGTGCGCGGCGAGAGGTTCTCCACCCAGCCGTAGGCACCCAGTTGCACCCCGGTCGGGCGTCGTTCGCGCAGCGCCGCGAGCCGGGCGGTGGCCAGGGAACCGATCCAGGCGTCGAGGCGGTGGGAGACCAGGTCGAGGCATTCGCCGAGCAGCCGCTCCAGGGGGCCGAAGGCGTCCCCGCGGGCGTTCCAGTCTGTCACCCGTCCCGCGAGGTACTGCAGGGCCGCGTCGATCTCCGCGAGCCGGACGCTCCAGGGCCGTTCGGTTCCGGTCAGGGTGAGCACCCCGCGGTTCTGGGTCACCGCCTTGAGGACCTGACCGGCCATGGCCGTGCGTGCGTCCAGGATGGTCTGGAACACCGTCGGCGCCGGGTCGACGTCCTGCCCCGTGTCGGTCGGGTGCCTGA
This sequence comes from Streptomyces sp. NPDC056061, assembly GCF_042266885.1. NCBI lineage: Bacteria > Bacillati > Actinomycetota > Actinomycetes > Kitasatosporales > Streptomycetaceae > Streptomyces > Streptomyces sp. NPDC056061. The sequence continues at coordinate 85,824 of NZ_JBHJWQ010000012.1, forward strand.
TCGTGTGGCCGGCCTTGGGGGTGGACTCGGTCCCGGTGGCGGTCGTCGGCGCGGGCAGCTGCATGATCGTGCCGAGGGTGAAGGGCTTGGCCTTCAGACCCGACGCGCTGAGCGTGGGCAGCAGCTTGTCGGGATTGAACAGCACCTGGGCGAACCGCAACCGGGCCTGTACCTCCTCCGGGTCCTTGACCCCGGCGGCGGCCCGCCCGTACTCCAGGTTGGCGGTGTGCTTCAGCAGCGCCTCCAGGAGGGTGCGCGCCTCCTGGTTGCCGACGACCAGGTTCAGCACGTCGAAGCGTGTGACGACCCCGTTCAGGAAGTCCTTCACCACCTCGACCGGGTCCTGGCCCTCGGGCAGGTCCGGCTGGACGGAGGGCAGCCAGAGCCGGCCGGCCGCGCCGTTGACGTGGTGACTGATCCGCGGCCGGTAGGTGATGCCCAGGGCCTCGTCGAGGGCACGGGACTGCACGTCCTCCGGGGTGTCGCCCATGCAGAAGCCGGTGGTGGTGAAGTTGGTGCCGGCCAGACCGAGTCCGATGTCCTTGAAGCAGGCGAGCAGCCCGCCCTGGACGGACCGGACCGACACGGTCTGCGACACCGGGGCCATGCCCAGGGCGCGCAGGACGTCGCGCTCGGGCTTGGGGAGCGGCAGGGTGTCCCCGGGCTGGTCGGGACCGCCGACCCGGGGCAGGGTTCCGACACCCACCTCCCAGAACGGGCGCAGCACGCCGAGCACGCGATGCAGTCCCGCGAGGCCCGACGGCTCGAACTCGTCCGCCTGCCACCGCGCGGTGGCCGTGACCGGCAGCAGGCCGTATGGCTGTCTGCCGATCCGCAGCACCGGCAGCGGGCCGCGAGCCCGGACGTGCTCGATGTGGTGGCGGCGCAGCCAGCTCCGGTCGACGGGGAGTTCCGTGGTTCCCTGGTCGCTCTCCAGGAGTTCGTCGAGGTAGAAGTCGCCGGTGGCGCTCCACAGAGCGATCTGCAGGGCGCGCGCGTCGGCCTGTTCCGGTTCGGCGGCGCCGGGCAGCGCGGCGAGGGGGTCGGCCGGCACGCCGAGCGCGGCGGCGGTCCGGACACTGTTGGCCCAGGGGTCGGGCGCGGCGGCGGGGGTGGCGCCGAGCAGCCGGTCGACGTCGGGCGGCGCGGGCGGCGCGGGCACGTCGCCCGCGAGGAGGTTGGTCGCCGTGCCCTGCGACACGAAGGCGGCCTCGCCGTCGCCGTCGCGCCCGGACAGCAGTTGGGTGAGCCGGTCGGCGGACGCCTCGGGGGCGAGGGTGGCGGACACGCCGAACACGACCACGCGGGTGAGCAGGGGCTCCCGGGTCCGGTCGTATCCCAAGTCGGCGCGCAGCGGCACGGTGACGGCGAGCCCGTTGGCCTCCGCCTCGGTGTACTCCGTCAGCCAGCGCAGCCCCGGGTCGAGGGGCAGCCCGCTCGACGGGGGCACGGCATCCGGGTCGGGGCCCATCTGCACCACGTCCGGGACCGGCTGGCCCTGCTCCTCGCCGACCAGCACGTCGCCCTGGTAGGCCCGTACGACGAACTGGTCCGGCAGGGTCGAGGCGGTCGCCGCCCGGTTCCAGCCCCGCGCGCGCACCGGTACGGCCGGCCAGTCCGGCTCCGGCACCTCCGGCACCGGGTCGGTGCCGGGCACCGGTGCCTGCGGCCGGGTGTCCGACAGCGGGGTGAGCAACCGGACCAGCCACCGGGCCCGCTCGGCGCCGAGCATCCCGGCCACCTGCCCCCAGGCGGCGAGCTGCAGCCTGGCACGGTCGCCGTCCGCGTTCTCCGTGCGGCCGGCCCGCCACACGGTCCGCCAGTAGCGACGGCCCTCCTGGACCTCGCCGTCGGTCGGCAGGGGTTCGTGGGAGTCGACGTGGATGTCGTCGGGGAAGATACGGACGAGCAGTGTGTCCTTCCCTGTCCCGTCCATCGCCGTCCCGTCCATCGCCGTCCCGTCGGCGCTCTGCCGGTGCGCCCCCTGCCCGTGCATCCCGTGGTGGTGTGCCTTCCGGTCGTGCGCCTTGCGGTCGCCGGCTTCCGGCGTGTGCACCGCCCGTACGTCCGTCCCACCGCCGCCGAGCCGCAGCCTCGTCTCCAGCCGCACGGGCATGAGCACGAGCGGCACGTCGGGGTCGAGCCCGGCGAGGAGCGGGGCGAAGCCCTTCCCGGCGAAGGTGCGCACCCCCGCGTCCAAGGCGCGCCGGGCCTTCTCCAGCCGGGTGTAGGCGGCCCGGCGGTCGTCGGCGGTGGCGTGGGCGCCGAGCAGCGCACGGTGCTCCTCGGCCTCGGCCACGGCCCGGCGCAGCGTGCCGAGTTCTGTCATCGGTCGTTCTCCTCGGGGTGCAGCAGTCGCTCGGCGGGCAGCACGATCCTGACGGGCTGCCGGAAGCACTGTCGGGCGGTCCCCGCGGCGCTGGTGCCCCACACGAGACCGTTGTAGGCGACGTTCGGACGTACGGTGCCCGGCGCGTAGGCCGCGGCCAGGTACGCCGCCTCGGAGTCGAAGAGGTGGGTCCAGCTGAGGTTGTTCCAGTCGTCCGCCTCGTCGCCCGGGGTGTCCGGCGCCTGGTAGGTGCTGCCCCAGCCGTAGGCGGGATTGGGGTCGTCGAGACCGAACCGGGGCTCGGTCGGCTGTTCGGCGATCACGAAGCACCATGGGGACGCCTTGAGTTCGGCCTCGGTGAGGTCGAAGCCCAGCATGGCCGTGTCGGGGTCCAGGCCGCCGCGGAAGATCGGATGGCGGGCGTGGTCCTCGTCGGGGTCGGTGCCGTTCAGCGGCGCCGCGTAGATGATCGCCCCGGGGTAGCGGCGCAGCAGCGCGCTGCGCAGGAGCAGCACGACGCGGTCGGGCGGGGCGGTCAGATGCGCCCCCAGCGGCAGGTCGAGCTGCCAGGTGTGCAGCGGCGGAAGATCCGTTCCGTACCCCCAGAACGAGGCGAAGTACGTGCCGCGCTGGTCGGTCGGGTACTCGCGCCAGCGCAGCTCGCGGGCGAACTCGTGGTTGAGGCCGACCATGTACGCCGCGACGAAGGGGGCGTTGGTGAGCGCCAGGACCGCCGTGTCCGCCGGGACGTGGTTCAGCCCGCCGAACATCCACTCGGTGGACCGGGCCGACAGCGGTGGCCACATGGCGTCGGCGAAGACCGGCGCCCACTGCACCGGGGTCTCCGGGTCGCCGCCGTCAGGCCGGTCCACGCGCGCGCCCACGACCGCGGGCACGGTGACGGCGGGGTCCGTCAGGTCCACGATCGTCTGCTGGGTCTGCTGGGCGGGGAAGTTGTCCCGGTGCGGGACCGGTGGCGCGTCCGAGGGCTTGAGCACCCGGTCGTGCGCCGAGACGACCATGTCCCTCAGATCCTCGGGCTGGGCGCCGACCACGACGGGGACGGGCAGTTGGTCCTGCTGTCCGGTGAGGACGCCCGGGTCGGTGAAGACGCCGAGGCCGAGCTTCCCGGATTCGCCCCATTGGTCGACGAGGCCCTTGATGACGGAGGTGTCCCAGGGATCCTGTTCCCCTCCCGGGCCGTCGCCGGACACCTGGAGGGTGCCGAAGCAGTCCGCCCACCACTGGCCGCTGTCACCGCTGGGGACCCAGTCCCAGGTGCCCGGGCAACTGCCCCGGAACGTTCCATGGCGGACGGTGGACCGCCAGGTCCCGGCGAAGACACCATCGGAGGTGTTGTTGCCCTCGCTCCACGTGCCGGTGCACACGCCGCGCCAGGTCCCGCTCTCCGCATCGGACTCCCACGTCCCCGTGTAGAGCGCGAGCCAGGTGGGGTCGCCGCCGTCCGCACCGGACTTGATGCTCCAGGTGCCCACGTAGTCGCCCTTCCAGCTGCCCGAGCGGCCGGCCCCCATGTCCCAGTTTCCGTGGCAGGAGCCCTTCCAATAGCCCGCAGCGTCCCCATGGGCCACCGAGTCCCACGGCCCGATCCACTGGCCGGTGAAGCTCCCCTGTGTCGTGCCCGGGTCCGGCCGCTCGGTGAACAGGCCGAGCCCGGCCGGACCGGTCCGGCCGCTGGGGAAGACGAGATCGCCCTCCGGGGTCACCGTGCTCCGGGCCAGGAAGTCCGCGGGGGCCTCGGTTTCGGGCAGGTCCGTGATGCGGAAGGCGCGGTTGAGCGCGACGGCGGGCACCGGCGGTGTGGCGGCGAGCTGTTCGCTGGTCACCTGCCGCTTCAGGAAACGCCCGGCCGCGTCGGTGGCGATCTGCTTCCAGGCGTCCGGCGACCCGTCCGCGGGCGCGAAGACCTTCCGTACGGCGTCCAGCCGCTCGGGGGCCACGACCTGCTCGGGCGCCACGGTGAAGCCCACCGCGCCGTCCGGGTCGCGGGGGGTGACGGCGAGTCCGGTGGGGGACGCGGCGACCGAGGTCAGCACGGTGGCGAACGGCGGCGGCGTGGCGCCCACCGCCCGTCCGGCCGCGAGCCCCGCGGTGAGCGCCACCCGCCGACTGAGCACCCCCATCGGGCGCACCGTGCGGAAAAAGGAAGTGGTGGCCATGGCATTGGGGAGCAGGCTCGACCGGATTGACGACCACAGGGTGGTGTCCGCGGTCAGCGGGAGCCGGCTTTGCAGCGGGGTGACCAGGCGCAGTACCTCGTCGGCGGAGAGCGGCTTGACGTGCTTCAGGTGCAGCCGGCCGGCGATCAGCCGGGCGAACCGGCCCAGGTCGATCACCCGGTTCGCGGCCCGGACATCGGCGAGCTGCCGCCACGCCGAGGCCATGAGGGATTCCTGGTCGGCCTGGACGGCGCGGGCGCCGAGCCCGGCCGCGACCCGACACCGCGGGTCGAGGTTGAGGGTGTCGAGCCAGCCCTGCGAGGTGGGGTCGGCCTGCTTGCGCAGCGCGTGGAAGCCTCCGTACAGCGGGGGCAGGACATCGGGGTCCTCGTCGCCCTCGCCGTCCGCGATCGGCACCAGCGCGTCGGCGAGCAGCTGGCGCCACTGCGCGCTCTGGGGGCCGACGGGCCAGGGGTCCGGGGCCGGGGTGCCGGGTGCGCGCAGCGCGCTCTCCACCTGCTGGACGACCGGCCCGGGGCCGGTCGCGAACAGTCCCGGGCGGCTGATGTCGAGTGGTCTGCGGCCGGCGTGCGCGGGCATTGGGCGGGCCCGCAGCCGGTCGGCCAGTGTCTCGAAGTCGCCGCCCTCGGCGGTAGCGAACGTCCAGGAGAAGTAGACCGGCAGATCGCGCGTCTCCGTGCCGACGCCCCAGGCGGGTGCCAGGCCCGCGCCGTCCAGGGGCTGCCCGAGCCCGGCCAGCCGCCCGGCCTCGAAGGCGGGGACGAGACAGGCTGTGTAGCCGGTGTACGGCAACAGGCGGCGCGGGGCGAGCAGCCGGGACACGGACCGCCGGGGGTCGTTCTCGTACCCCGGCAGCGTCTGCGCGTGCGCCCAGAGGTGGAGGGTCGCCGGGTCGGGCAGTTCGCTGCCCGCCACCCGCAGGACGGGCAGCGGGACGCCGGGGGCGCGCTCGGGCCGCCCCTTCGCGAGCGGTACGCAGACCAGGGCGAGCCAGGGACGCAGGGCGCCGGTGGACCCCGGCATCAGCGGGGTGAACAGCCAGGGCAGTTCGGTCCGTTCGAACTCCACCAGGGGGAAGCGGGTGGTCTCCGCGTCCGGTGTGCCCGGCAGCGGGAAGAGCCGCACGATCTCCTTGGGGTCGACGGCCCGGACGTCGCCCGGCCCGTACAGCTGGAGCGCGGGGACCGGCACCGGCCGGCCGGGGCGGCCGTTCACGGAGGCCGTGGCCGCCAGCGAGCCCCGTACCGGCGTGGTGCGGACCAGGTCGTCGGGGTCGATCAGGGAGGCGGCGGCGCCGGACCGGTCCCAGGACGCGAAGGTGTATGTGGTCACGGCTTCACCTCGTACGCGGGCACGACCTGTTGCAGTGCGGACCGGCCCGACACGGTCGCCAGCAGGGCGGTGGCTTCGGTGAAGGTGGACTTGCGCGGGAACCCGGCGTCCTTGAGGGTGCCGGTCAGGACGATCGCGTACGAGCGGTCCTTGAGAACCGGTTTGTCCGGCGTGGTGATCGGCGGCGAGAGGTAGCGGTTGCTCAGCTCGTGCACGAGGCTGCGGCCCACGGCCCCGAAGGGGAGCGCCGCGGCGAAGGCCGCGTCGGTGATCCGCCACGGGGGTTTCGGCGTGCCGACCGGGCCGCCGAGCCACTTGGTCTCGTACTCCACCGGCACGGAGTAGCGGGGGGCGGTCACCGCGGGGGCGGGCGGGGTCAGTTCGCTGCCCGAGCAGAGTTGTTCGAAGGCCGGCTGGGTGAGCTTCTCGTCGTCCGTGAGGTCGAAGAAGTCGGCCCGCGCGAAATCCTCGTCGACCGGCTGCGCAGTGCCCACCCCGCCGGCGAAGGTCACGGTCACGCCGAAGGCGGTCGGCTTGGGCAGCCTGCCCGGCCCGTACCGGACCACCTCGATGCCCAGCGGGACCGTGCGCTGGCTGAAGCGCGGCCGGCCCAGCGGATGCAGCAGCCGCCCCCCGGCCGCGTCGTCGGCGCGCAGCGACACCATCGCGCGCACCCCGTCCGGCAGGAGCGGCTCCCAGCTGCGCGGGTCGTCCAGTGCCTGCTCCAGGAGCCGGCAGATGTCCGGGGGCGGTGGAAGGGCGGTCTCGCCGGTGCAGTCCCAGCGTTCGTCGAAGGGGAAGCTGACGTCGAAGAAGAGCAGGGACATGCTGGCCCGGCCGGCGACGTGCCAGCAGGGGGTGGGCCCGTCCACGTGGACGCGCAGTCCGAGCGCGCACAGAGTCCGGGAGGCGAAGCGCAGTTCGAAGGAGCCGCTCAGGTCGAGCTGGACGCCGAAGCTGGGTTCCCAGCGCACCAGCGCGTCGAAGGAAAGCCGCCCGGTGACTCCGGTGCTGTGGGAGCCGATGACGGCGGACAGCTCCGCGCCCGCCTGGACGGTGCCGGGGGTGATGGCGAAGTAGCCGGAGAAGACGATGCGCAGCAGCGGGCTGTCCGCGATGGTGATGGTCAGGCGCTTCGGGGTGGGGAAACCGGCGGGTGGGGTGAAGCGGGGGTGGAAGCCGCCCGCGCTGAGGACGAAGGTGGCGTCCTGCCCGCTCTTCACGCGCAGGGCGAGACCGCCGTCGACGGAGGCGGTGAGGAGCCGGGAGCCGGCCAGGTCGGCGATGATCTCGATCAGGCCGTTCGCGGCGTCGACGACGCCCGCGACCGAGGCCCGTAGGTCGAGGATCGGCACCTCGGGGGCGGGCAGGGCGACCCGGAGCCGGCCGAGGATGCCCACCACGCCGCTGGGCAGTTGGAGCACCACGCCGATGTCGGCGGTGACGAAGGAGACGGGGCGGCCCCAGCCGATCCGGAACATGGGGCCGACGACCGTGCTGCCCGGGCGGGTGGGGAAGACCGCGCCCAGGGTGGCCAGGATGCGCGGTGCCGCCGCGGCGGGGTCCGCGGGGAACAGGAGGTCGTCGAGGTGGCCGGCCTGGACGACCTGCGCGAGGGCCGCCCGGTCGAGCGCGCGGCCGATGCCGAGGAGTCCGCCGACGGCGTTGAGGGTGACGGCGAGGCCGAGCTCGACGGGCGGAGTGAACAGGGCGCTCAGCACGACGAGAATCGACACCGGCTCGGTGTCCAAGATGCCGTAGGCCCGCACCTCGACGATGCCGAGGCTGAGCGAGAGCGCGCCCTCGTACCGGCCGTCGTGCACGGCGAGGAATCCGCCGCCCTTGGCCGGGCCGACGGCGAGGGTGAGCCCGAAGCCCGTCGGCGGGACAGGGGTCGCCGTGAATCCGCCGCCGCCGGGGCCGATGGCGAGGCCGACGCCGTCGACGGTCGCGTCGCCGAGGCCGAGCAGCGAAGCGCCGAACGCCACGTCGAGCCGGAGTCCGCCGTCGTGGGCGGAGACGTAGAGCGAGGGCGCGCGGACCACGGATGGCACCTTGTCCAGGGGAATCGCGACGCCCTTGCCGGCGGCACCGCCTTCGAGCCTCAGTCCGTTCTTGTCGAGCTGGACCGCGAGGCTGCCCGAGAGGGCGAGGCCGCCGGGGACGAGGAGTCCGAGCAGTTCATCGCCGGTGAATGCCAGAGCGACGCCGTCGGCCCGGAATGTGAGCGTGGAGTCGTCGGGTGTGGCGGAGGGGAGGGAGAGCACGAGGCTGATCCCGTCGCTCACGGCCAGTCCGGGTACGAGGGGAAGCGCGCCGGTCAGGTCGAAAGTGAGGCCGATCGTCGGGGGCAGGGCCGTGGCGGTGGGCGCCGGCACCGGACCGGGGCCCAGCGTGAGCACGTCCTGGATGACCAGCTGCCAGGCCGGTGGCGACTGCCCGACCGCCGTCCGCAGCAGGTCGATGAGGATCGGCCATACGTCCCCCTGGGACGCGGCGTCCGGCAGGGCGAACCGTGCGAGCAGCGCGTCCGGGGTCAGGGCGCCGCCGGGAAGGCCGAGCGCCTGCGCGAGCCGTTGTTTGCGGGTGGCGTCGTCGGGCAGGCCCGCGAGGACGGGGAGCAGGGGGCCGAGCCCCGCACGGAGCTGGGCCGCCAGTTGCGGCAGCGGGGTCGTCACCGCTGAGCCGTGGGAACGCGGGACATGCCGGAGATACAGGGGACGCGAGGGACGTTCATCTGATCGTCGCCGTTCTCCGCCCGGGGCCTGGAGTGCTGCCACCGCGACGGATGGGGTTCGGGAACGCCTCGACGCTAATGCCGTCCGTCGCACTGGGTATGGCCGCACACCGCGGAACGGAGCCGGGTGGTACGTATTTCACCCGACCGGCAGGGTTCCCTCGACCGGCAGGACGACTCGGCCACGACGAGCTGTCCGCCCGTCCCGGGACCGCAGTGTCAGGTCAGCTTCTGGCTGCTCATGGTGCCGTTGCCCGTGACGGCTTCGTCGTCGGCCCGCTCCGGGTCGCCGGGCAGGTCGTCGACCACGACTGCGAGGACGGCAACTGATCCCAGAGGCGCCCCCGAGCACGGGGCCCGCCGTTCTGAGACCGGGGGACCAGACCCCGGCACGGACAGCAGCGGTCCGGCCCCCGCCCACCACGTCCCCGTCCGCCTCTCCGCGAGGCGGCGGGCTTGCCGCGGGTTTCAGAGGCGGATGCCGGAGAGCCGGGAGTGTCGTGTCAGTTCGGGGTTGGCACGGCGGTGCAGGGAGGCCAGGACGCGCAGTACCTCGCGGCCCGTGGGGTGGATGCGGGCCATCTGGGGTGCCGCGTCGAACGCATGGGACAGGTTCTCGAATGCGCGGTCACGGTCGCCGAGGTCGAGCTGCGCGCGCGGCGTTGTTCCGGGTCGGTGCGACCCGGGTCGGCGGCAGATCTTCAAGCGCTTCGCCCAGGTCGTCCGCAAGGGCGAGCACGTCCTGCGGCCGACCGAGGTCGACGTGGGTCGCCAGGACGTGCGTGAACGTGTTCCGCGGCCCGGACGTGAGGCCGTGAGCGTCAATGTCACGCGGGAACGAGCCGGCGGCGCGCCATGCGGACTCGATGTGCCGCTGGGCCTCGCGTTTGCCCTCGGCCTTGTCCTGGAGGCGTCCGGCGAGTGCCATCCCGCGCAGGTTCAGGATGCCGGCCGCGAGGTCGCGGTCGGCTGTGCCGAGCGGGGCGGACTGCACGGCGGCGATGGCCCGGTCGACGACGACCGGGCCGCGTTCGACGTCTCCGAAGTTGAGGTGGGTGCCCGCGCGGTCGCGGGAACTGAACGCCTCGGCGACGGGGTTGGGCTGCTGCCCGACGGCCCACCGCTGCCGCGTGACCGCGAGCTGGCCGCGGCGACCTCGGGAGTCGGGGCCCGGTCGCCCACCTCGATCTTGCCGCGCAGCGAGGTGAGTCTGGGTCCGGCCGCGGGCCTGCGCAGCATCGCCACGTGCTCGCCCGGCGCCGGATCGATGATGGTGCCCTGGTGATCGGTCTCTCTGGTCGGCACGGCCCTTGATGCCATGGCGGCCGAGAGGTTCGCCCAGGGCGAGGCGGGCTCGGTGATTGCCAAGGACCTGCGGGTCGGCGTCCGCCAGTGCCGCGTCAGGCAACGTTCGCCTTGCTGGTGGAGGGTGGAGAAGTAAATCGGTGGGTTGATGCAGGGGAATTTGCCATGATCGTCGGATGGGTGCATTGGACGCAGTGGGAGGCAGGGTTGCTGGCGGGGCCACCGTGGCGTTCCGGCCCAGCGGCTCCTCGATGGTCCCGCTGATACGCAGTCGGCAGCAGGTGGTCGTCGCTCCGGTCGCCCCGGCGAAGTTGGAGGTCGGGGACATTGTCCTCGCCCGTGTCGCAGGGACGGTCTACTTGCACTTGGTGTCGTCTGTGGACCTCGCCCGGAAGCGGGTGCAGATCAGCAACAACCGTGGCCGCGTCAACGGCTGGACCAGCCACGATCGTGTCTTTGGCATCTGTACGGAGGTCGACGGCGCCTCCCGGTCAGGTGTCGAGGGCAAGACGCTCGCGGCCGATTCCAACGACTCCTCCTGAACACCGCGCTCCAGCGGCATCGGGCCGCCAAGCCATGCAGGTGGCAGAACGAGTACGCGAGATCGATGACGACGAGGGCCGGCGGTTACTGCGGATAGTCCGCAGAGGCACGGGTTCCGTGGTGACCTGGCGGCGCGCGCAGATGGTGCTGCTGTCCGCCCAGGGCATGCCGGTCGCGAATATCGCCGAGGTGTCGTTCACCAGTGACAACCGGTTCCGCGACGTGATCCACAACTTCAACGCCGACGATTTCGGCTCGCTCCACCCCAAGTACTCCGGCGGCCCGCTCGTGGCGATCGGCTTCAGCTGCTGCCAGGTCAGCGCCGGTGCCCGGCCGTGTGGCCTTCGCGTTCTGAGCGGACGGTATCCGAGGAACGCGGAGGCACTCCCGACGAGAACGAAACATGCCCAGACCGGCAGCCCTGCGCCCCCGCGAACCCGCGCTCACACGGTCTCAAGCGAGGAAGAACCCAGCCCCGGCCCACACACCGACTGCACCCCCACGAGATGTCAGCCGCGGATGCGGTTCCGCGCGTCGGCGTCGTCCACCAGATGCGCCGGCGTCCCGAGGCCGGCCGGCTCGACGACGCCGCCGCCGACCGTCAAGAACGTCCCGCACGAGATCAACACGCGGCTGCAACTGCGCGACCGGGCCCACGCGGTGGGCAGCGCATCACGCGACGGGCTGATCTGACACCTGCGCTGACGTCGTACGGGAAGCAGGCACTGCCCGAAAGTACACCGGACGCCTCCCCCGGGTAGGGCCCTGCCGCCCTGCCGTGCCGCGCACGGCTGGTGCAGGGTGGACGGGGCGATCCGGATGGGTACATCGGGATGCCGCAGCAGACTGCGAAGGGACCGTAATGACAACGGCTGACCTCGGCTGCCGGCACTGGCTGGGAAGACTCGGAACGTCGTTGCTGCTGTTGATCCCGCTGCTCGGGGTGACGGCGGCCTCCGGACAGGGCGGCGCCGAATCCGCCCCGCGGGCGGCAGACGCCGCGGACACGCGGGTCGTCTTCGCGGGCACCAGGCACCGCAGCCTCGGCATGGTCGCCTCCACCACCTCCAGCACGCCGCTGTTCGGTGACGGCCCCGCCCACAACGACATCCAGCCGGCCGCCCTCGGGGACCGGATGGTCTTCGCGAGCCGCCGCGACGAGAAGAACCCACAGGTCTACCTGCGCTCCGCGGACGGTTCGGTACGCCGTCTGACCGGCGGCCGGGACGCGGCGCACCCCCGGCTGACGCCGGACGGCCAGGCCGTGGTGTTCGACTCGGCCGAACCCGGCGGCGCGGACGGGGGGACGCAGCGCGACCTGTGGCTGGTACGCACCGACGGCACCGGCCTGACACGGCTCACCGACACACCCTCCGACGAGGAGTACCCGACGGTCTCCCCCGACGGGCAGCGGCTGGCGTACTCCAGCGACAGCAGCCCGCTGATCGGAGCGCAGATCTACGTACGGCCCCTGAACGGCGGCACCGCCACCCGGATCACCTCCCCGGCCAACGGCAGGGCGTCCGAGCCGGTGTGGAACCCGGTGGACGACGACGAGAACCGGGACTGGATCGCATACACCGCCACGACGACCGAGAACGAGCGGAGCGTGCCCCGGCTGCGGGTGGCGAACGCGGCAGGGACCTCCGACGAACCACTGCTCGGGGGCGCGTACGCGCAGTGGCGTGGCCACGGGGCATCGTGGTTGCCCGACGGGGACCGGTTGGTGTTCCTGAGCCCCGAGACCACCTGCACGTGCCGGGGCGACTACGACCACGTGTTCAAGTCGGTGGCGCACTCGGTCCAGGAGCCCGAGCTGGTGCTCAACGAGGACCGGGAAGTCCTGTCGCCCACCTGGCGGGGACCGCTCGACGGCGGCGGCGTGGTGGTGGAGCGCACCACGGCGGATGACCCCAACGACGACCCCAACGACGACCTCTCCGGCGCGCACGTGGTGACGCTGCAGGATGCCCGCATGGACGGGTCCGACCCCCGCGACCTGGATGTGACGATCCTCAACGAGGATCCGGCGGCCGACACCAACACCGATCCCACCAAGGACCCGCTGTTCCAGCCCGAGGCCGAGCACGACCCGTGGACCGAGCGGCAGACCTACACGCCCGACGGCCGCCGGATCGCCGTCACCCGCTTCGAGGACGGTCCCGACGGCCGGATCGAGCGAATCTGGATGGTCGACGCCGACGGCTCCAACGCGGCGTCCATGCCGCTCGCGGAGCGCGGCGCGAACGACTGGGACACCGACCCGACGTTCTCCCCGGACGGCAAGTACCTCGCCTTCGCCCGGACCTCGCCGGGCGGCGTCGGGGAGGCCGCGGGCCCCAGCCGTATCCTCATAGCGGACGCGGCCACGGGTGCGATCACCGGCCGGATCACTCCGCCGGCCGGGCAGCTCCGGGGCAACGACGCCCAGCCCGCCTGGTCCTCCGACGGCACCACCCTGGCCTTCACCCGCACCGAGGTGATCGACGGGAACGGCGGGAACAAGCACATCTGGGCCGTGCCCGTGAACGATCTGAGCCGGCAGCGCGATCTGAGCGCCGCGATCTGCCCGGGCGGCTGCACGATTGTCGACGACAGCCCGGCGTTCTCCCCGGACGGGCTCAGCCTCGCCTTCAACCGCAGGAGCGGTGGCTACGACGGCGACAAACGCAACGGCATCCTCCTGACGTCCCTGTCGGGCGACGAGTGCAAGGTGCTTGTGCCCACGGCCGCGCGCGACGTCCCCGACGGCTGCCACGCGGAGCTCCCGGACACCTCGGTCACCGGACCGTTCCAGCCGCGGGACGCCGCCTGGACGGCCGACGGCAAGGGCCTGGTGATCAGCTCCCGCGCCGAATCCGCCATCAACAGCCCTGAGAAGCTGAGCCTGTTGGACGTCGAGTCCGGCGACCTCACCTCGCTCACCGCGGAACTCCCGGGCCGGCAGAAGGAACCCAGCGTCCAGCAGTCCGTGGACCTCGCGCTCCAGGCGCCCGGCACCGTCCCGGAGGTCACCGTCGGCAAGACCACCACCATCCGCGTCGACGTGGTGAACAACGGCCCCGCCGCCTCCCCGGGCACCAAGCTGACCGCCGCGCCGCCGCCCGGCGCGCGGATCACCGAGCTGTCGCATCCCGGAGGCTCCTGTGACGCCGCCTCCCTCCAGTGCGACATCGGAGTGGTCCAACCCGACACCACCGTGCCGGTGACCGTCACCGTCACCGGCGTCATGCCCGGCGACGCGCCGATCGACTGGTCGGTCACCAGCAGCGTCCTCGATCCGCGGCCCAGCGACAACGCCGGCCGCACCGTGGTGCCGGTCGTCGAGGCCCCGCCCCCGACGACCCCCACACCCACGCCCCCCGCACCCACGCCGCCCACACCCACGCCACCGCCCACGGTGCCCCCGACGCCGCCCGAGCCCGACGCCGGGCCGGGACTTCGCCTCACGGCCCAGCCGAACCCCGGCTACGTCGGCGGGCGCGTCGTGGTGACGTACACCGTGCGCAACGGCCGCAACGCGCTGGCGACCGGGCTGCGGCTGCACATCAGCCTGCCCGAGGGCATCCCGAACAACGGGCCGCCGGAGGGCTGCGACAAGTCCTGGGTGTGCGTGCTGCCGGACCTGGACCAGGGTGCGAGCACTGTCGTCCGGGTCGTCCTCAGCCCCGACAAGGCGCTGACCGCCCAGGTCACCGGCAAGCTCACCACCACCGGGACGGACGCCGACAAGAGCGACAACACCGCCCGGGAGCGACTGCGCATCCTCCAACCGCGCATCGTCGCGGTGCCGGAGGTCGGCAAGCCCGGCTTCGTCACCTCGGTGCGCGGCAAGGACTTCCCGCCGGGCGTGCCGGTGCGGTTCACCTGGAAGCCGGGAATCACCGCGGCGGCGGCGCCGACGGTTCCGCTGCCGGACGGCACCTTCATCGGCCAGTTGCTCATCCTCGCCAAGGACGAGACCGGGCCCCGGATCATCACCGCCGAGGGCCCTGGGTTCTCCCCGGTGACGACCGACTTCCTGGTGGTCAGCGGCAGCGTGCAGCCACCGGACGAGGTGACCCGCCGTTGATCCATGAGGGCGGCGGGGGGCTGCGCCGCCTGCTCGACGCGTCCGGCCCGGAGGCGTCGGGCGTCGGGGTCGACGCCCCCACCCGGGACCGGGCCGCGCGGCGCAGCGCCCCGACCTGGGTCGGCAAGCGTGACCAGATCGAGGCCCGGGTCGAGGCCGCCTTCGCCGAGGGCTACGTCCACAGCTTCGGCTGTGTGCCCGCGCGGCCCGGATTCCTCGAACTCCTGCGTGAACTGTGCACCCGCCATGGGACGGTGCTCGTCTTCGACGAGGTGAAGACCGGATTCCGCGCGGCGATCGGCGGCTACCAGTCGATCTGCGGGATCACACCCGACCTCACCGCCTTCGGAAAGGCCGTCGCCAACGGATACTCGCTGGCCGGGCTCGCCGGTTCCGACGCCGTGATGGGACACCTCGGCGCCTGCTCCAAGACGGAGGCCACCATCGACGGCACGTACAACGCCTCACCATACGCGCTGGCCGCCGCCAACAAGACGCTGGAGATCATGGAGACCGACGACGTCTTCCGCATCCTCCACGCCCGCGGCGAACGTATGCGCACCGGCATCGAGAAAGCCATCGCCGAGACCGGGGCCGAGGCCGTGGTGGTGGGCCTCGGATCCGAGTGGTGCGTCTGCTTCCGAGCCGACGCGCCCATGAACTTCCGGGAAGCCATGCAGTCCGACGGCGAACGGTACGCGCGCTACCACACCTCCCTGCCGGCACAGGGAGTGCTCCAGCCCGCCCTCCCCACAGGCGACCGGCGGCTCAACGCCGCGACCACCGAGGAGGACGTGGACCACACCCTGGAGTGCGTCCGCGTGGCCCTCGAAGCGGCCGTCGCCTGACAGCGAGGATGTGGCGTGGTGACGCCGCTGATGGACCTGCCCCATCGCCTCACCGACGTCCCGACCAGCCTGTTGGGGACTTGTCGGCCCGCCGGACGTCACCACGCACGCGGCCGGACGAACATGTACGACCTCCAGTGCCGCATCAGGCAACGTTCGCCCGCTGCTCGTCTTCTCATGCCGGGGTGGCTGTGGTCAGTCGGTTGGTGATCTCCACGGCGGTCGGCACGAGGGCGAAACCCTTGCGTAGGACTGCGAGTTCAGGTTCTTGCCGGGAATCGTCGTCGGTGGCCGTGACATCGGAGCGGAAAAGGATCACGCGTCTACGACTGGACCGCCGCGAGGCTGCCACCGAGCGGCGACCTCGACGGCCCTGGGCCCGCCCACGACCGGTGGGGGCCGCCCGCCGCAGCCCGACCCGCCCGAGCGTGCGGTGTCGGAGTGGACCGGCTGGGCGGCGACGGCACGACGGATTCGCCGACTTCACCGTGCACGGCACCGCCTTCCTCAACAGCCGGCGGCTCACCGACCAGGACGAGTACGGATTGCCGGGGCCGATCCGGCTCGCCGAGGCATTGGTGCCCCTGGCGAACGGCAGGCAGCCTGCTCGGCCTCGGACGGCACCTGATGCCCGCCCACCCGGACCCCGGTGGCTGGGATGCACTGCGCTCCCGCCGCTGTCGAGCGGCGACGTCGTCGGCTCACCGACACGGCGACGGACACCGATATAGGGTCCTTGAGCATGCGGATAACAGCACGCGGATCGGCCGTCGGCGCCGTCGCCTTCGCCACTGTCCTTCTGGCTGCGCTCACCGGTTGTTCGTCCGGCTCCGACGACGGAGACAACCGTTCCAAGCTACTGGGTGGGCTCGGAACCCTGGTCGACGACAACGGCGTCAAGCAGGTGACCTTTCTCGACGCTGCCAGGGTACGGAAACTGAGTAGCGGCGACTCGGAGCGGTTCAGCTCCGTCGCGCATCCGAGCAGCGTCCTGCTGAACCAGTACGGGCCCGGGCCATTGGGGCAGACCCTGAAAGTGACCCAGATCGACACCGCGGTCGACACCGACCGGACAGGCCACTTGGAAGGCTCATTCGATGCCACGGCGATCACCAAACGGCTGAAGTCCGACGGCTACACGCAGAGCGAAAAGGACGGCGAGAAAGTCTGGACGCGTCCCGGGAACACGGGGATTTCCATCCAGGTCTCGCGGGACGAGATCTCCTACTCCTCCAGGGACTCCGAACGTGTCCCGACCGTCACTCCGAAGAAGGGCTCCTCCCTGGCCGACAACAAGGAATACCGGCGCGCGGCCGAGTGCCTGGGAGACGTCTACCGTGCGGACTTCGCCCCGTCCCGTTCCTCCGACCCGGTATCTCTGGCCGCTGTGGGCCAGCAGGCGACCTCCGCCGCGAAGAATGCCGAAGTCCTCTGTCTCGTAGTCGACGACTATGCGACGGCGCAACGGCTGGAGGCCAAGTTGCGATTGGTCGTCAGCGCCGAAGCGCCGAAGTTCGACGGCACGAAGGTGACCCTGGAGAAGGGCGACCAGCCCCTGGTGAAAGCGGTCGTCCCGGACACCGCCACTCAGCGACCGGGCCGGCTGGCCATCTCCGACACGGAACTATGGAGAAGCACTTTCTGAGCGCCTCAGGCTCGGCGGGGATGGCGCGGGCCGGGCTTGGAGGTGTGTCATGCCTCTTCGATGGTGTCGGCCCTGTCGAAGCTCGGCTCGGTGGTCGTGGTGACCCCGGCGGCCTCCGCCCGGCCGGCCGGTGTCCGGCCGAAGTGGCCGACGACCGGGTCGGCGACATCGGCGGGCTCCAGCCCCACCGCGGCGACCGCCGTGTGAAGGGACTCCTCGCTCAGCTCGTCCGCGGCCGACGAGGGGGTACGGAATTCGTCGACGGTGGTGCCGATGAGCAGCGGCACGTCGGCCGTCCTGCGGCCGGTGACGCCGGTGAGCGGCGCCCCCGGCCCCGTGGCGTGCTTCGCGGTGGCAGGCGCGCTGGGAACCGCGGCGTTGCCGGTCGCGGGACGGCCTCGGCGGCGCCCGGCGCTGTCCCGGCTCGGCGCGGTCGGCGTCGCGGCCGTGCTCGGCGTGCGCGGTGCGGCCGGGCTCTCGGGGCGGACCGACCTGCTGTCCCCGGGATCGGTCCCACCGCACTTCCGGCGCCTTGACCGGATCGCCTATTCGCCACTCCGTCTCGCGATCGCGGCCACGACCGCAGTCGCCACCACCCGGCGCGGCCGCGCAGCCGGTCGTGGAACTCCTCGGCCAGGGCGTGGGTATCGGTGTCCTGGTCGCTGCGGACACCGCAGAGGGGATGACCGCGCTCGTCGAAGCCGCGCGCCCGTCCTCACCGCCGCGCATCGAATCGGCCCACGCCCCTGACGTGCTGCCACCGCTCCTGCCCCGTCTGCTCGCCGACGGCGACTCCGTCACGGTGAAGACGTCCGGATCCGTCGGCCCAGGGCTGTCCCGTAATCCGTGGTCGATCAGCGCGCGGCGTCGGATGCGGTGCGTCGCAAGGCGGAGGGACCTCCGCATACTGGGTGTATGCGGAGGTTCCGACAGCGCCGCGAGGTGCCGTAGCTGTCGTCGCACGCTCGCCAGGGATTACGGGACAGCCCTCGGAGAAGTTCGCGAACATCCTGCACGCCGAAGTACCGGCACAGGGAAGCGAGGACGGACATCCGCGCCGCGCAAGCCGACCCGGGCCGAGTGGACCGCCTCCGGGCCGCTCCGCCCCCGCAGCCGGCGCACGACCGGCCCCGTGCCCGGGTGGAGCACCCGGCGCCCGGCCCGCCGGTACGCGCGGAGGGTCGCGCACAGCGCAGCCGTGAGCCGGCCGGGGCGGAGTCGACGCCCCTTCCGGTGCTGTTCCAGCTCCCGGGGACTGGGTGGTACTTCGCGCGGGGCCCGCAGCCCGGTGCGCTGCCGGACTGCGGCCGAATTCACTACCGCGCCCGCGAGTCCGGCCGTCGGCAACGGCCCGAAGGTCACTTTTCCCGGTGGGCGGCCATGACGTGATCGCGGGCGCCTTCAACGTGCGCGGTGATCACGCGGCGCAGCGCGGCGGCGTCACGGTCGCGCAACACGTCGACCATCCGCTGGTGTTCGTCGTCGATGCGTTCGAGGTCGTGGCCCGAGCGCGCCCAGCGTCGGCTGTACGGCTCGACGAGGTGCAGCAACTGGTCGACGAAGCGCAGGGTGAGCCGCTGTTCGGAGAGGGCGTATACGCGCCGGTGGAACTCGTAGTTGAGGGAGGCCCGGCTCGCGGCGTCGGCGCCCTGGCGGCGCATCTCGTCGGCGAGGTCCTGGAGTTCGTCGATGTCCCGGTCGCGGCAGCCGCGCACGATTTCCTCGGCCAGGTGCGGTTCCAGCTGGAGGCGCAGTTCGAAGAGTTCGGCGATCTCGCCGTGGCTGAGCTCGGCGACGACCATCCCGCGCTGCGGCTGCAATTCGATCAGGCCCTCGGCCGCCAGCGCGTGCAGGGCCTCGCGCAGGGGGATTCGGCTCACCTTCAGCTCGGTCGCGAGCTTCTCCTGCACCAGGTGGGTGCCAGGGAGCAGTCCGCCGTCGCGGATGGCTGTGCGTAGCCGATCGGCGATGACACCGGCGCTGTTGCTCGAGCTGGGGGTGCGGGCTCCTCGGGTCACCTCGGCACTCTATCTCTTGTGCACCCACGCAGCGACTGTATACATTCACTCCGCTCGCAGCGAATGTATACAGTCGCTGCGTATCTCGCGTTCGCGCCATCAGAAAGGGCTGCAGGATGTCACGTGCCGTCGACGTCGCCGTCATCGGAGGAGGACTGCTCGGGCTCGCCACAGCCCGGACGCTGTTGCGGGCCCGGCCCGGCCTGTCCGTCACGGTCCTGGAGAAGGAGGAGCGCTGGGGCGCCCACCAGTCCGGGCACAACAGCAACGTCATCCACAGCGGCCTGTACTACGCGCCCGGCTCCCTCAAGGCCCGGCTGGCCCGGGCCGGCGGCGAGGAAATGATCCGGTACTGCGAGCAGCACGAGGTGCCCGTCAAACGCACCGGAAAGCTCGTGGTGGCCACATCCACGGCGCAACTCCCCGGCCTGGACGCGCTCGCGGAGCGCGGCCGGGCGAACGGTGTCACGGTGCAGCGGCTGAGCCGCGCCGAGTTCGCCGAACGGGAACCGCATGTCTCCGGGGTGGCCGCGCTGTCGGTCGCCGACACCGCGATGACCGACTTCGCCCTGGTGTGCCGGGCGCTGGCGGCCGAGCTGACCGAACTGGGCGCCGAGCTGCGCCTCGGGTCACCGGCGCTCTCCTTCACCGCCACCGCGGACCGGACCGTGATCCACACGCCCGGTGAGGAACTCCGGGCCCGGACCCTCGTGAACTGCGCGGGCCTGCACAGCGACAAGATCGCGGCTGCGGCCGGTGACCGCCCTACGGTACGGATCATGCCCTTCCGCGGAGAGTACGCCGAAATCAGGCCCGGCCGCCGAGGGCTGGTCAACAACCCCGTGTACCCCGTGCCCGACCCCGAACTGCCCTTCCTCGGCGTGCACATCACCCCCATGCTCGACGGCTCGGTCCATGTGGGGCCCAACGCCGTACCCGCGCTGGCCCGCCAGGGCTACCGTTGGCGCGACGTCGACCCCCGCATGGTGGCTGAGCTGCTGCGGGACCCGGCCCTGCGCCATCTCGCGCGGCGATTCTGGCGACATGGGGTCACCGAGATCAGCCGGTCGCTCCTCTGGCCGCTGTTCGTCCGCGACGTCCGCCGCCTGGTCCCGGAGATCGAAAGCAAGGACATGCGGCGGCACGGAAGCGGCGTACGCGCACAAGCGGTCACGGCGGACGGGCAGTTGGTCGACGACTTCGTCATCAACCGCACCCCGCGCGCCGTCCACGTGCTCAACGCGCCGTCACCCGCGGCCACATCGAGCCTCCGCATCGGGAGCCGGATCGCGGCCGACGTCTTCGAACAGCTCGGCCACGGGGATTCCGCCCGGGCCGTGCGCGAAGAGTCCGCCGAGGCCTGACCTCGGCCCGGCCGCTCCCCGCCCGCCGGCACAGGACCCGCCGCCCCTTCCCCTTCCCTGCCCCTGCCCCTCTCTTCCAACGGTGATCGAGGACAGCCCATGGCGAACGCCCCGCACACAGCCGCTCAGGACCCCGGACCGTCCCCCGCCGTCGCCCGCCGCCGCGTTGCCACCGCCACCATCGTGGGCTCCGCGCTGGAGTGGTACGACTTCTACCTCTACGCCTCCATGGCCGCGCTGGTCTTCGGCAAGATCTTCTTCCCGCAGACCGACGACGCGGCCGGCACCATGGCCGCCTTCGCCACCTTCGCGGCCGGATTCCTGGCCCGCCCGCTGGGCGGCATCATGTTCGGTCACCTCGCCGACCGCATCGGCCGACGGAACGTACTGATCATCACCTTCGTCCTGATGGGCATCTCCACAGGGCTGATCGGACTGCTGCCCACGTACGACACCGCCGGCATCGCGGCGCCGGCCGCCCTGGTGATCCTGCGCATCCTCCAGGGCCTCGGCGCCGGAGCCGAGTACAGCAGCGCGGCAGTGGTCGCCTACGAGCACGCCGACGAGAACCGACGCGGCCGTCAGGGCGCCTGGCCGGCCCTGGGACTCAACCTCGGGCTGCTGATGTCGTCGCTGACCGTCACGGCGCTCACTTCCCTGGACGAGAAGACACTTCTGACCTGGGGCTGGCGCGTCCCGTTCCTCGCGAGCTTCGCCCTCGCGGGCGTGGGCCTGTGGGTGCGGAGCCGCGTACCCGAATCGTCCGACTTCCACAGCAGCAAGAAGACGCAGGAGCAGGACACCGCCCCGCAGATGCCGTTCGTCACCCTGCTGCGCAAGCAGCGGCGCGGCCTCCTCGTGGTCCTGGCCGTCTCGCTGGGATACAACGCCCTCAGCTACATCTTCAAGACCTTCTCACTGGCCTACCTCGCGGACTACCAAGACGTCTCACCGAGCGTCGGCGCATTCGGCATCGCCCTGGCCAGTGCCACCGCCATCGTCACCGTGCCGTTCTTCGGCTGGGCCAGCGACCGCTTCGGCAGCCGCAAGGTGCTCGCGGGCGGCGGCATCGCCTCGGCGCTCTTCGCCTTTCCGTTCTTCGTTCTGCTCGACACCCAGAACTCCACCGTGATCTGGCTGTGCCTGATCATCGCGACAGGCGTGCTGGCACCGGCCATGTTCGCCCCGCAGGGCTCCTTCCTCTCCCGCCAGTTCCCGCCGGACGTCCGGGTCAGCGGAGTCGGCACCGGACGGGAGATCGGCGCCGCCCTCTCGGGCGGTCTGGCCCCGCTGGCGGCCCTGGCCATCGTCGGCGCCAGCGCGACCCACGCCACCTGGGGCGTCTCCCTCATCCTCATCGCCGGAGCCGTCGTGGTCGCCATCGGCGCCGCCTTCGACCAGGGCACCCGCCCGGCCGCCCCACCTGCCGTACGGCAGGACTCCGACACCGACCGGGCCCCCGGCCGGACACCGGACCGGGACGACGCATTCAGCGGCGCGAATCGGACAGTGGACCCACACGCGCTCAACCGCCGGTGAGAAACGCTCAACTTTCATGGCGACAGGTCAGTGGCGGCGATGGCCATGAGGCATCGAAGAGTCAGGGCACCTGTCCTGTGGCAGCCGGTCTTCCTCTTTGCCACTGAATCCTGCTCAAGCCAGGCTTGTTGCCCCTACGGATCACTCGATTGGGGGCGAGGTGACCGTGCGAGCGCTCCGGGTACGCCGGAGTGCGGCTCCGCCGCCCCGGCTGCTGCTCCCGGACGAGGCCGCCTCGCAGCCGAGCGGTCGACCGGTGACGGCGAACGCCGACAGCCGTACGAAGTGAGAGACAGAGCCGGCCCGTGACTCGGGCCGGCTCTGTCGCGGTGGTCTGCGTCGTGGGCGTCACGCCGCTTCGCCCGTCGGACGAGGGCGACTTGGCGGGCCGGTCGCCCGAGCGGCGCCCTCGGCGAGGGCGCGCGGCGCCGGGCAGTGCGGATGCTGCTCTTTGGTGTCCGGACGGACTCGGTGCGGTGGTGCCGGGTTGTACACGTCAATCTCGGCCGCGGGTCCATGCCGGCTGTCGACGGCGAAGTCGGCCCGGCGACCTGGGCCGCCCTCCGCTCGGCACCCGGTTGATCCGCCGTGCCGGTCATGGCCGTTGCGGAAGTGGCGCCATAACCGCTGTCCGCCTCACCGGTGGCGTTCGAGCCTGCGGATCACCACTCCGAGGATGTCGCACGCTGCGACGTAGCCGGTGTGGCGGGAGTCGTGGCTGTGAGCGGCGTTGTCGCCCATGACCACGAACCGGTCCTGCGGTACGGGCTTACCGGCCTCAGCGACAAGGGCGGGGCCCAGGCCCTCAGGAACCGGGTCGCCGGGGCCTGCCACGACGCGCTTGATCATCCAGCCTCGGGCACCGGGTGCCTCGCCGGTCGGCCGGCGATGCCTGCCGGGCGTCTCCGCGGGCTCTGTCGGCGGGTCGCCGGAGGGCGGTCGCCAGCTCGCGACGACGACCTCTCCTCTCTTGATGCCGGTGCGCCCGCTCCGGCCGAGCCGTCGGATCAGCACCCGGTCGCCGCTTCGAAAGGCCGGTTCCATGCTGGCGCCGGCGACAGTGATCACCACGAAGCGGCGCCGTGCCAGCAGTACGCCCAGCAGGGGCGTCCCTACCGCGATGACGGCGAGCGGGTACGGCCGCAGGCCGGATGGCCGCATGGGAGCACCTCCTCAGGTGTCGAGGGCGGTCACCGGTGTTCCGGACCGGTAGCCGCATGCCTGCATCGCGAACAGCCGGGCGTAGGCCCCGTCGGCCCGCATCAGCTGATCGTGAGTGCCCTGTTCGATGATTCGGCCGTTCTCCAGCACCACGAGAAGGTCGGCGTCCCGGAGGGCGCCGAGCCGGTGCGAGATCAGCAGACTGGTACAGCTTGCCCGATGGTCGCGCAGACGCAGATGGATCTCGTGTTCGGCCTCGGCGTCGAGCCCGGAGCTGGGCTCGTCGAGGATCAGGAGGTCGGCGTCGTCGCGGAGGAACGACCGGGCCAGGGCGAGGCGCTGCCACTGCCCGCCGGACAGGACGACGCCGGTGCCCGGGTCGTCCTTGTCCTCCTCGGAGAAGAAGGTCCGGCTCAGCATGGTGCGATAGCCGTCGGGCATGCCGGTGATGGCGTCGTGCATCCCGGACAGGCGCGCGGCGCGTTCGATGCCGTCCTGCTCCGTCATCCGGTCCAGGTCGCCGAGCCCGATGTTCTCGCCGGCGGTCAGGTCGTACTCCATGTAGTCCTGGAAGGTGGCCCCGATGCGCCCGCGCACCTCGGCGGGGTGGAACGCCCGCAGGTCGGTCCCGTCCCACAGGATCTGGCCGCGGTCCGGGTCGTACAGGCGGCACAGGAGCTTGACCAGCGTTGTCTTTCCCGCTCCGTTGAGTCCCACCAGGCCGACGGAGCCGCCCGCGGGGATCGTGAGATTCACCCCGCGCAGCACCCAGGGGTGTTCCGGGCTGTAGCGGAACCAGACGTCACGCAGTTCGATGTCTTTCCGGAGGCGGGGCACCGGCTGGGGGCGGGTGCTGACCGGCAAGTCGTCCTTCGTTTCCCGGATCGCGACGTAATGATCGAAGAGGAGGAGGGCCTGGTGCCCGTTGGCGATCTCGTTGGCCAGTCCGGCGAGTGCCGACTGCACGGCGGGCAGCGCGGTCACCAGCAGGGAGACGCCTCCGATGCTGATGCGGCCCTGCTCCGCGGCCCGGACCGCCCACAGCAGACCCAGACCGGCGACCACCGCGGCGAGTATCCCGAGGCCGAACTGGATCACGAGCTCCTGGCGGTCCACCTCCTGCTTGGCCGCGTTTGCCTTACGGCGTTCGGCGAGCATCCGCCCGCGCAGGAAACCGCCGATGCCCAACAGCCGGATCTCCTTCGCGGCCTGCGTGCTGGTCAGCAGCTGGAGGTAGAACAGCTCCCGGCGTTCCGCAGGGCCGATGCTCCAGAACATCGCCGCCCGCCGACGGCTTATCACCAGTTCACCGAGCAGTACCGGCACGCCGGCCAGAAGCACAACGGTGGCCAGCAGCGGGCTCAGCACGATCAGCGAGCCGAGGAACCCGCCGATGGTGAGCATCCCTCGCAGCACCCCCAGCGCGCTGTTGACCGCTTGCGTCGGCATGATGCCCCCGGCCTGCTGGGCCAGTCCCAGCCGGTCCAGGAAGCGCGGGTCCTCGAATTTGCTCAGGCCGGTCAGGGCGTCCACCGCCCGGTACAGGGAGTTCTGGGCGCTCAGCCCGGTCGCACGCTGCATCTGGGCCTGGACGTACTGAACGATCTGCAGGACCGCGGTGGCGGCGACTCCCGTCGCGGCGAGCAGCCCGGCCGGCATGAGGAGCGCGTCGAGCCCGCTGCCGGCGGCCAACCGGTCCAACACCGCCCGCACCGTCCACGCGGAGGCGATGGGCAGTACCGCTCCGAGGGCGGTGAGGGTTATGAGAGCCAGGAGATGCCAGGGCGCCGCCCTGAAGGCAAGCCCCGTCGCCGCGCGGAAGACGTCAGCCAGCCGCCGAAGCCCCGACGACGCCTGCGCCGTCCTCACAGGACCGAGGGGGCGGGGGCCGGCAGGAGGTGCTCCCCCACCGCCTCCACCACGAGTTCGTCACCGACGGCACGGACCCGGCACATGACGGGAAAGGCGCTGGCCGCGAACGCTTCGGTCACGGGTCCCGCGATGGATTCGTGCACGACCCTGGTGACCGGCCCCAGCTCCTTGAGCATGTGTTCGGTATCCGCGTCCCCGTCCATCCCGCCCGCGACGACGGCGACGGCCCCGTCCGCGGGAACCGCTCCCAGCGCGGACACCACCCGTGGCAACTGCGCGTGGCACGGAGGACAACCGGGAGACAGGAACACCACGACAGTCCCGGTGCCGAGATCGCGGTTTCGCAGCGGGCGGCCGTCGACGGTCCGGGTCTCGAAGGGGCCGACGATCGAGCCCGGGGGAAGAATCCCGTCATCGGTGAACCCGTCCGCAGCCGCGGACGCGCGCGGGGCCTGCTGCGCGCGCAGCCTTCTGATCAGCCCCGCAGTCAGTAGAAGGTCGAGCAGGCACAGCACGCCGACGAGGACGACGGCCGCGATGAGATACGACATGATCACCTCTGTGTTTTCCGTGCGGCGACGGGGAAGGCGTCGCGCAGCGACTCGGAGACGTCGTCGAGGACGGTCACCACGACGCCCAGGACGAGGCCGGTGCCGACGGCCACCGCCAGGCCGCCCGGTGCTTCCGGCAGGCCGTGGGACGTCCCGACGGCACCGGTCACCGCCACGGCGATCAGGAAGCCGTTGCGGATGAGATGCAGGGGGCCCGCGCCGCTCGTGGAAGCCCCGAAACACCGGCACGGCACTCGCACACCGCGACGGAGCGAAGCCCCGATGGCGAGGGTGAACGCCCCGAGCATGCACCCCACCAGCGCGAACCCCGCGATCGCCACCGGCCCCGGCAGCAACAGCAGTACGACCCCCGCCGCCTCCGCCCCGGTCACCAGGCGGGCGACGGCGCGTCCCCGACGCGGGGACAGCACGGCGAACCCCTGGACGGAGCGCACGAACGCCCCGAAGGAATCCGTACCGCGGAGTTTGCTCACCACCGCGACCGTGAAGACGATCACGAGCAGGATCCGGCAGGACATTGCGGCAAACTCCATGTCGAGACACACCCTCCCGTCGTGCCAGTGGAGTACGAGGATTCACGAAGATCAGGGGCGCCGGCGGACCCGCGCCGGGGGTCCGCCGGCGCCCCTCTCACTGTTCCGGCGAAGGCCGAATGCTCAGCAGCCGCAGTGGCCGAATTCGTAGTAGTAGCTGCCGTCGTCGCAGTTCACCCGGTACTGGGTGTACTTGCTCTGGCCCGCGCAGCTGCCGTTGATGCACTTCGAGCCGGCCCGCTTGCACTTGACCGCGTGAGCCGTCGCCCCGGGCACCAGCCGCTCCACCAGGCGATCGGCGACCGCCTGCACGATCTTGGTCATCTGTGACTCCTTCCGCTGTATCCCTGCTTGGCCGATGCCGTGCTGTTCGTGGTCCAGCCCTCGACTGTTCCCGCACGGCACTTGTTGCTTTCTGCGCGAAGCCGGCGAGTGCATCGCCGCCCCGCGCCCAACCCCCGCACTCGCCCAACGGCTGACCGGGCTCGGCCCGTCGCAGAGCTGTCGGGGTTCGTGCGGGTTTTGCGCTCTCACTGTGTCGGGGCGGGCTTCGGGAAACCTTCCGGAAGTCTGGAATCGGGCCGCACCCGGTGGTCAGCGAGGGAAAGCGGAGTGAAGCGGCCGTGAGACGGTGAGGAGGGCGGTGCGGTTCGGGGCTCTGCGCGCCCTCGCAGCTGTTCCAGCACGCACACCACGTACGCGTGCCGGTCCACCGACCCGCTCGGCATGGGCGGGTCGGCGTACGCGACCTCGCACCAGCGGGTTCGGCGGGATCTCGTTCCGCCTCAGCCGCCCAGACCGAACGCGCCGCTCTCGTCCACCCGTTCAGCTCCGGGTAACGCTTCCCCTCCGGCGTGACCAGCGCCCGCAGTTCTCGGTTCAGGTCGGCTCTCCTTCGGCAAACCTTCGGAAAAGCTTGAATCCGCCTAGGAATAAACGTCGAGGGGGCACAGAGTGTGACGGAGATGATCGGGTGACGCAGGGGGTGTGATGGTCACGCGCTTCGCAATGCTGGGGACCATCGAGGTTCGGCGAGACGGGGTCTCTGTCGATGTGGGGCACGGGATGCAGCGGCGCGTGCTGGCGGCGCTGCTCGTGGAATCGGGCCGGGTGGTGTCGGCCGATGCGCTGGTGGACCGTGTGTGGGGAGACATCGAGCCGGCGTACGGCCGCCGGAAGCTGTACGGATACATCTCCCGGCTGCGGCGCGCCCTGGCGGCTGACGGCACGGCCATCACACGGGAGCGGGGCGGCGGCTACCGGCTGGCGGTCGAGCCCTCGGTGGTGGACGTACAGCGCTTCCGCGATCTGTCCGTCAGTGCCCGGAAGGCGGGCAGTGACGAACAGGCGGAGGCACTGTGGCGAGAAGCCTTGGCGCTGTGGCGGGGCAGCGCGTTCGCCGGGGTGGACACCCCGTGGTTCAACGCGCAGCGCCAACGCCTCGACGGCGAGCGGCTGGCCGCCCAGATGGAGTTGGTCGACGTGCGGCTGCGCCTGGCGCAGCACCATGGGGTGGTGAGCGAACTGGCCGCCCGGGCCGAGGCGCATCCGCTGGACGAAAGGGTGATCGGTCAGCTGATTCTGGCCCTGTACCGGTGCGAACGGCAGGCCGAAGCGTTGCAGGTGTACGAGCGCGCTCGGCTGCGACTCGCCGACGAGCTTGGTGTCGACCCCGGCACGGCGTTGCGGCAGCTGTACGAACGGATCCTCGCCGACGCCCCCGAGCTGGCAGCGCCCCACGTCGCTGCACCACCCGCCATCACGAAACCAGCCGGCAGGAGCGACACGGTGGTGAACCCGCCGGTGGCACGCCAACTCGTACCCCGGCTCCTCCCGGCGGAACAGCCGCTCTTCGTCGGCCGGGAGGACGAGGTGGAGGAGGCTCGTCGGCTACTGGGGGAGGAACGAACTGGTCCGGCGACGCTGTTGGTCACCGGCCCCGCCGGAGTGGGCAAGACCGCCTTCGCCCTGCATACGGGGCATCTGTTCGCCTCCCGCTTCCCGGACGGTCAGCTCCACGCGGATCTGCGGGGCTTCGGCGACGAGCCGGCCGACCCGTTCACGGTCCTCGGCACCTTTCTCCGCGCGCTCGGCATCCGCGGCGGTTCCGTGCCCGCGGAGCTGACCGGCCGCGTCCACCTCTACCGGACCTTGCTGGCGGGGCAGCAGATGCTCGTCGTCCTGGACAACGCCGCCAGCGTCCAGCAGGTGAGTGACCTCCTGCCGAGCGGCATGGGCTGTGCCAGCATCATCACCAGCCGGACGACCATGGCGGAACTGAGCGGCCGGCGGCTCCCCCTGGGCGTACTGGCCCCCGCGACGGGGCTCGACCTGCTGCGCGAGATGCTGGGCCGGGACCGGACCGACGCGGAGTCCGGGGCGGCCCGCTCCATCGTGGAGACCTGCGGCGGCCTTCCTCTGGCGGTATGGGTCGCTGGTGCGCGGCTGGCCGCCCGGCCGCACTGGCCCCTGGCCAAGGTGGCGCGCGGCCTCGCCGACGAGCAGCGCAAGCTCGACGAGTTGGCCGTCGGTCACATCGCCGTACGAGCCAGCCTCGAACTGACCTACCAGCAGATGGCCGCGGCCACGCAACACGCTCTGCGAATGATCGCCCTGCTGCCCGGGCCGAGCTTTGCCGCCTGGTCGCTGGCCGCGCTGCTGGACGCGGGGCTGTCCGAGGCGGAGGCCGTCCTCGACGACCTGGTCGAGGTACACCTGGTCGAGATCGGTTCGGCGGGCGCCACAGAAATCCGCTACCAACTTCACGACCTGGTACGAATGTTCAGCAGGGAGCGGGTGGAGCAGGATGTCCCGGAACGGGATCGTACGGCCGCGCTCACCCGGTTGCTCGGGGCGAGCCTGCACCTCGCCGACCTCGCCGCGGACACCCTCAGCGTCGACTTCCAGGGCATCTCACAGATGGACCTGGTCTCCTGGCGGCCGGCCGAGGCCGATCACCTGCTCGCCGATCCGCTGGCCTGGTTCAACGATGAACGCCAGTTCCTCATCAACGTGGCGGAGCAGGCGCTGGACGGCACGGAGAGTGTCGCACCCGCCGCCGGGCTGGCCACCACCCTCACGACCCTCTTCCAGGTCGGCAGCCACTTCGACGATTGGGAGAGGCTCCAGAGCCGGGCGCTCAAGGCTGCCCTGAGCAGCGGCGACCGGCACAGCGCCGTGAAGGTTCACCGTTGCCTCGGCGAACTCACCACCATCCTCGACCGCTATCCGGAAGCACTGAACCACTTCGAGCAGGCACTGCTGCTCGCCGAGGGGCAGGGCCCCATGTACCGGGCCAGTGCCACAGCCGGGCTGGCCTATGTGCACCGGCTCCTCGGGCAGTACTCCTCCGCCGTGCTCCATTTCGAAGAGGCCGCCGAACTCGCCGAATCGGCGGGGAATGTCAACTGCCTCGTCTACGCGACCAATGGCCTCGGCGTCATCGACCTCGAACAAGGACGTGTTGAGGACGCCGTCGCGCGGTTCACGAAGTGTCTGCGGGTCAGCCGGGTCGCGAGCTATCGGCCGGGGGAAGCCCAGGCCCTGCGATGCCTGGGCCAGAGCCATCGCGCACTCGGCGCCTACCCGGCCGCCGCCGACGCCTACCGCCGGGCCGCCGCGATCAGTGAGGACCTCGGCGACCGTCTCAGCGCCACACACGCCTCCTGCTGGCTCGGTGACATCCTGGTCCGGCAGGGCGAGCACCGGGAAGGACGCCGCCTGCTGGCCCGGAGCCTGTGGGCCTACCGGGGATTCGGCAACCTCTGGGGCGAGGCGGCGACACTGTATGCGCTCGCCGAGGCACAACTCGCAGTGGGTCGGCCGTTACTCGCCCGCAGGCGCGCCGAAGCCGCCGTCAGGCTCTGGAGGCAGATCGGCTCCAACAGGTGGCTGGCCGTCGGCCTCGACACCCTGGCCGAGGCACACGACCTGGCCGGCGATCACACGGCCGCGGCTCGAGCACGCGACGAGGCCGAAGGAGCACGGACGACTTGAGCCGACGGCGCGGGCCCCGGCGTACAGGGTGGGCGGATGGGCCGACGGGCCTCGGCTCCGGGGGCGAAGATCCTTCTGGCTGCCGCACGGGCGGCAGCACGGTCTCCGCCGCCGGCCGGCAGGTCTTCGCCTCCCGGCGCCGGCCGCCGACGGTCCGCAGGTTCCCGCACCAGGTCACCCTTCCCGCCCGGTGCCTGACCGAGGCCGCCTGCCTTCGCACCGCGCGCCGCCTTGCCCCGCGGGCCTCGGCGGTGTTGATCCTCAGCGCGAGTGAGGCCCTGCACGGCGCCGCCGGAACCAGGCCCGCACCAGCGGATTGCTCTTGCCCATTCTGCTTGTCTCCTTTCTCGCTGCTTCCTCGGGACGGCAGCGGTGCGTCACCCGGTAGGTTCCGGCCCGGTCGCATGAGGAATCGATGACTCCCGGACGACCAGCCGGTAGGGCAGTTGCCGAGTGGCGTCGACCTTCTCGCCGGCGAGGACGGATGTGAGGGTGCCGACGGCCTGGGAACCCAGTTCGTCCAAGTCGAGGGCGACGGCGGTGATGGCCGGACGGATGTGCGTCAGGAGGTGGACATCCTCGCAGCACACCACGGCGAGGTCTTCGGGAATTCTCCGTCCGAGGTCGGCGGCCGCGCTGATGGCGCCGAGGGCCATCGGCGCGTTGGCGGCGACCAGGGCACGCGTGTGAGGACGTTCCGTCAGGAGGCGTGTCACGGCGGCCCTGGCCGGCTCGGTCTGGTAGTCGCCGGTGATGTACATCCATTTCTGGGGCACCCGACCGGCGCGCCGACAGGCCGCGAGGTACCCGGCACCCAGCCGTGCGGACAGCGCGGAGGTCCGTCGGCCACCGAGGAAGGCCACCGGCCACATGTCCTGAGACAGCAGGTGCCGGGTGGCGTCGGTCCCCACTGCCTGGTGATCACACGCGATGGCCGCAACCGCCGGGTCGTCGAGGTGGCGAACGGCATAGGGGAGGGATGAATCCACATCGGGATGGTGCAGGCCCGCGACCATCCGGCGGTTCCAGGCCGCCCGAGCGTGAAATCCGCTCGTACAAGACCGGCCACTACCACCTTCGGGTGATACGAGGTAACGAGCCTTGCCCCTCAAATCCCCCTGTGGGTAACTGAATTGGTGAACGGAAGGGCTGCACAACCCTAAGGGCTATCCCGTAATCCCTGGCGGGCGCGCGACGACAGTTGCGGCACCTCGCCGTATTGTCGGAACGTCCACATACATCCAGTATGCGGACGCCCCTCCGCCTTGCGATGGACCACATCTGACGCCGCGCACCGGTCCACCACGGATTACGGGACAGCCCTTAGCCGAGAAAGTTGAATACAGACAGCGCTTGACGGTTCTTCTCCGTGCCCGAGAAGAAGTTCCGGCAGCTGGGGCGCGGGGCCGGGCCCCGGCCTTATGCGCCCGCTCCCCCGGACTCTCGGCAGTGCCAACAACTGCGTGCTACCACACGTCGCGTCACTTGACGTCGTCGACAACCGACCTTTCCGGCGGAAGCCGAACTCCTGGGCCGGGGACGTCCCGCCGGTCCCCGTATGTTTCATCGGAGAACAAGGAGCGTTGTACATACCTCTTTCCCAACCAGGGCTCCACCGGCGGCGGAACCCTGGTGACCATCACGAACCTGCCCAACACGACCTAAGCGCTGTCCCGTAATCCCTGGCGGGCGCGCGACGACAGCTACGGCACCTCGCCGCATTGTCGGAACGTCCACATACATCCAGTATGCGGACGCCCCTCCGCCTTGCGATGCACCACATCTGACACCGCGCACCGGTCCACCACGGATTACGGGACACCGCTCAGGTGTTGTTCGGCAGCAAACTGGCCACCAATAACACCCAGGTATCCCCGACCCAGGTCACGGCGGTCTTCCCCTCGGGCACCGGCACGGTCGGGGTCACCGTCACCGCCCCATACCCCGGCGCAACTCCTCCCGGGTCAGGAACGGACCACTCGCATGCAGCACGGCGAGACGCACCGCAGCTCATCGCCGTCCCGCCGGGCAGGATCCCGGGCGAGGAGTGAACCGGGAGGGCCACTGCCGGGCCGATGCGACCGGGTTCGGGTGGCAGCGGCGGTGGACAGCCAAGACCGAGGCAACGGTTCGGGATCCGGACGGCAGACCCCGACATCGTGATTCCCGGACCACTCGCTCCAGCCGTCGAAGAGCGCGGGTACGGAGCGCCCACCGTAATGGCGACGGCACTCGAATGTTCCTCAAGGAGCTCGCATGGAGGAGAAATCCCTCGATTTCTTGACGTCCGGGCCTGATGAATCCGCAATCGATACAAGCAGGTTCACCAGTCCCGAGACCGGCATCGAGAAAGACCTCGCCGAGGTACTCGCCGACGTCATGCGCGTCGAACGGGTGTCGATCGACAGCCATTTCTTCGACGATCTCGGCGCCAACTCATTGGTGATGGCTCATTTCTGCGCACGAGTCAGAAAGCGAGCGGACCTTCCCGCGGCGTCGATGAAGGACATCTACCGGCACCCGACGATCCGCAGTCTGGCGACGGGGCTCGCGAACGCCACCCCCGTCGAGCCGTCGGTCCCGGCTCCGCCCGAGGTGGTGACCCCAGTCGGCACGGTGCGGTACGCCCTCTGCGGGACCCTGCAGTTCCTGCTCTTCCTGGGATACTCCGTCCTCGCCGGACTCTTTGCCGGCCGGGGCTACGCATGGGTCTCCGCCGGTTCGGGTTCGATCGATGTCTACCTGCGATCGTTCGTCTTCGGAGGCATCGGCTTCGTGGGGCTGTGCACCTTCCCCATCGCAGCCAAATGGCTCCTCATCGGCCGGTGGACATCACGAAATTTCCCGGTCTGGGGACTGACCTATCTGCGCTTCTGGACCGTCAAAGTGCTGATCCACGCCAACCCGATCATCTTCTTCGTCGGCAATCCCTTGTACGTGCTGTACCTGCGAGCGCTGGGCGCACGGATCGGCAAAGGGGTCACGATCCTCTCCCACAACGTTCCGGTATGCACCGACCTCCTCACGGTCGGCGCCGGCACCGTGATCCGCAAAGACTCGTTCCTCCTCTGCTACCGGGCACATGCCGGGCGTATCCAGACCGGCCGGATCACCCTCGGCCGGGACGTGTTCATCGGCGAGAAGACCGTGCTCGACATCGACACGTCGATGGGCGACGGGGCCCAGCTCGGCCACACGTCCACGCTGTACAGCGGCCAGGCGGTCCCGGACGGTCAGCGCTGGCACGGGTCCCCGGCACAGCCCACGCAGCACGACTACCTGAGGATCGGGCCGGCCGCATGCGGCACGCTGCGCCGGGCCGGCTTCGGCCTCATCACCGTGCTCCAGCTGTTCTTCCTCTACGTGCCACTGTCTGTCGGGGGCACGTACATGCTGGTGACCCTGGTCCCGGCGCTGCACGACCAGCCGGGCACGGGCACGGTGGAGCTCACGTCACTGGATCTCTACATCGACGCGCTGGTCCTTTCCCTGCTGCTGTTCTTCGGCTTCGTCGTCGTGGGCCTGACCGTGATGTTCACCGTTCCACGCCTGCTGAACCTGGTTGTCAGGCCGAACAAGATCTATCCGCTGTACGGGTTTCATTACTCGGCGCACCGGGCGATCGGGCGCATGACCAACATCAAGTTCTTCACATGGCTGTTGGGTGACAGCTCCTACATCGTCCACTACCTGCGCGGCATCGGATACGACTTGTCCCGGATCGAGCAGACGGGGTCGAACTTCGGCACGGAAGTGCAGCACGAGACCCCGTTTCTGTGCTCGGTCGGGAGCGGAACGATGGTCGCCGACGGGCTCTCCGTCATCAACGCCGACTATTCGAGCACGTCCTTCCGGGTGTCCCGGGCCTCGATCGGGGCACACAACTTCCTCGGGAACAACATCGCCTTTCCCTCGGGGGCCAGGACAGGTGAGAACTGTCTCCTCGCGACGAAGGTGATGGTTCCGCTCGAAGGCGAGGTGCGCGAGGGGGTGGGCCTGCTGGGCTCGCCGTGCTTCGAGATTCCCCGGTCGGTCGAGCGCGACTCCCGGTTCGACCATCTGCGCGCCGGCGACAAGTTGCGCCGCAACCTCGCTGCGAAGAACCGCTACAACATCCGCTCGATGATCTTCTTCCTGCTCGTGCGGTGGCTGCACTTCTTCGTGCTCACGATGCTCGGCCTGGCGAACGCCGAGCTGTACGACTCCTACGGGTATGTGGTGATCGCCGCGTTCCTGGTGCTCAGCCTCGGGTTCACCGCTGTCTACTTCGTACTGGTGGAGCGCGGCATCGCGGCATTCCGCGCGCTGCAACCGCAGGTGTGCTCCATCTACGACCCTTACTTCTGGTGGCACGAGCGCCTCTGGAAGGTGCCCGACACCTACCTCGACATCTTCAACGGCACCCCTTTCAAGAACGTGATCTGGCGGATGCTGGGAGTTCGGATCGGCAGCAGGGTCTTCGATGACGGCTGCTATCTGACGGAGCGGACGCTCACCACCATCGGGAACGACTGCACGCTCAATGCGGGAAGCAAGATCCAGTGCCACTCGCAGGAGGACGGCACCTTCAAATCCGATCGCAGCACCCTCGGCGCCGGTTGCACCATCGGCGTGGGAGCCCATGTCCATTACGGCGTGACGATGGGTACCGGCGCGGTGCTCGCACCCGACTCCTTCCTGATGAAGGGCGAGGAGGTCCCGCAGCACGCACGCTGGGGAGGAAACCCCGCCACGGAGATGCGGGACGCCCCTGGCAGCCCGAGGCGCTGACGCGGACGGGACAGCGGCTCCGACCTTGTCGGCGCCGAACAGCACGGTGGCGAAGGCGAATGGAGAGGGACGACCAGATGGGAATGCAAGCGCAGACCGACCGGGAGTTCTGGCGCGATGTGCTCGTCGCCGGTGGATCCACCGAAATCCCGCGGTGGACGCTCAATCCGGTGAAGGGCGTCGGCGAACACGAGACGCCGGTCCCGGACGACGTCGTCGCGGCGTTGGGCCGGCTGGCCGAGGACCTGACGGTACCGCTCGACTCGGTGCTGCTGGCAGCACACGCCAAGGTGCTCGCCGCGCTGTCCGGCGAGCACGAGGTCGCAACCGGGTACGTCGCTGCGGAGGGCGGCCGACCGCTGCTCTGCCGGCTGACGACCGAGCCCGACTCGTGGCGGACGCTGCTGCTGGATGCTCACCGAGTCGCGTCGGACCTGCTGTCGCACAAGGACTACCCGGTCGATGAGCTCAGGTGCGAACTGGGCCTGGCAGAGCCGTCGATCGAGGCCGTGTTCGATCCACACGGCGTGGGCGGCGAAGTCGCCGACAGCACCGTGCTGTGGGTGGGATTCTCGCAACGCGGCGGCCACCTCGTGCTGCGGCTGCGCCATCGGACCGACGTGCTCGACGAGGACTGCGTTGTCAGGATCGCCGGTTATCACCTCACCGCACTCGCACTGATCGCCGCCGATCCGGACGCCGAGCACGGTCGGCAGAACCTGCTCTCCGCCGAGGAACTCCGTTTCCAGCTCGAATCACTCGCCGGTCCACGCCGAGAACTGCCGGACCACCGGTTCCACGAACTGTTCGAGCAGCGGGTGGCGGCACACCCGGACGCCGTCGCCGCGGTGCATGGGGAGCAGCAACTCACATATCGAGAACTCAACGCGCGCGCCAACCGGGTGGGACGAGCCCTGCTGGCGCGGGGGCTGCGCCCCGAGGGTGTCGTCGCGGTGGTGACCGAGCGCAACCTGGACTGGATGGCCGCCGTCCTCGCGGTCTTCAAGGCCGGCGGCGTGTATCTGCCCATCGAGCCGCATTTCCCGGCCGACCGTCTCGCGACCATGATCTCCCGTGCCGCATGCGGCCTCGTGCTGACCGAACCCGGCAGCACCTCCACGCTCGACCAGGCCCTCGCCTCGCTGTCCGGGGTCCAGAAGCTCTTCGTCGGCGCGGCCTACGAGGAAGGCCACGCCGACGGTGATCTGGGCCTCCACATCGCACCGGGCCGGCTCGCCTACATCTACTTCACCTCCGGCTCCACAGGGGAGCCCAAGGGTGCGATGTGCGAGCACGCGGGCATGCTGAACCACCTCTACGCGAAGATCGACGACCTGGAGATCGGCGAGGGACAGGTGGTCGCCCAGACCGCGCCCCAATGCTTCGACATCTCGCTGTGGCAGCTGGTGTCCGGGCTCCTGGTCGGGGGGCGGACCCTGCTGGTGGAGCAGGAGGTGATCCTGAACGTCCAGCGGTTCGTCGACGAGATCGTCGACGGCCGGGTCGCCGTCCTCCAGGTCGTACCCTCCTACCTGGACGTGGTCGTGTCCTGGCTGAAGCAGCACCCACGCGAGCTGCCGGACCTGCGGTGCGTGTCGGTCACGGGCGAGGCGCTGAAGAAGGAACTCGTGCAGCGCTGGTTCGCCGCCCAGCCCGGGATCAGGCTGGTCAACGCCTACGGACTGACCGAGACCTCGGACGACACCAACCACGAGGTCATGGACCACGTGCCCGACGGAGACCGGGTCCTGCTGGGTCCCGCGGTCAACAACGTGTACGTCTACGTCGTCGACGAGCACCTGATCCCGGTGCCGCTCGGAGCCCCCGGCCTGATCGTCTTCTCCGGCGTCTGCGTCGGCCGCGGATACGTCAACGACCCCGAGCGCACCCGGCAGGCATACCTGGCAGATCCGCACCGTGAGGGCGCCCGCCTCTACCGGGGCGGCGACTACGGCCGCTGGACGCCCGGGGGAAAGCTGGAGTTCCTCGGCCGCCGCGACACCCAGGTGAAGATCCGTGGCTTCCGGATCGAGATCGGCGAGATCGAGAACACCCTGTTGCGGGTGCCCGGTGTTCGCGACGGTGCCGTCGTGGTCGCCGAGCGGGCCGACCGGAGCAAGCACCTGGTGGCGTTCTACTCCGGTCGGCAGCCGGTCGAGGCCGACGTCCTGCTGGACCGGCTCGGTGAGTCGCTGCCCGCGTACATGGTCCCGTCGGCCTTTCACTGGCGGGAGGCTCTGCCGCTGACGGCCAACAGCAAGATCGACAGAAGGACCCTGCAGGCACTCGCCGGGGCACTCGACGTCGTCCGGGACGACTACCGCGCGCCGGATACGCCGACCGAACAGCAGTTGGCAGCCGCATGGGCGAGGGTCCTCGGCATCCCGCAGGACCAGGTCGGACGGCGGGACCACTTCTTCGACCGGGGCGGCACGTCGCTGTCGGCAGTAAAGCTGGCCATCGTCCTGGACCGTGCGGTGTCCCTCAAGGATGTCACCGGTCACCCGGTCCTCGCCGATCTGGCCGGGCTGATCGACGGCAGGTCCGCGCGGCGTGCCGGGCTGCTTCAGCCACTGTCGGAACCGGACGGTGCGCAGACCGCAGCCCTGGTGTGCTTCCCCTACGCCGGCGGCAACGCGGTGAACTTCCGGCCGATGGCCGGAGCGCTGCCGGACGGTGGACCGGCGGTCTACGCCGTCGAGTTGCCCGGTCACGACGTGGCCGCCGAGAGCGAGTCGCTCGTGCCGATGACGCAGGTGGTCGAGCAGGTCGTCGACGAGATCACCGGGCGTGGCCTGACCAGGGTCCTGCTGTGGGGCCACTCCTCGGGAACCGCGCCGGCCGTGGAGACGGCCAGAAAACTGCGGGAGCGCGGGGTGGACGTCCAACGGGTGTTCCTCGGCGCGCAACTGCTCGGTGACGCCCACGACCGGCGCACCGCCGTCACCGAGCTGACCGGACGGAGCAACGCCGAGATCGCCGCGAGCCTGAGCACGCGCGGCGGCCACACCTCGCTCGGTGAGCTGGGTGCGCAGCAGGCCGAGCACGTCGGCGCCGCCTACCGGCACGACTGCGTGTCCGCACACAAATACTTCGCCGACGTCCTGGAGCACCCGCCGACGCAGAAGCTCTCCGCTCCGGTCACCGTGGTCGTTGCCGCGGACGACCCGAGCACGGCGGAGTACCCGCGCCGGTACCTCGACTGGCAGCTTCTGGCCGAGCAGGTCGACCTGCACGAGCTCGCCGACGGCGGCCACTACTTCCTGCGTACCCGTCCGGTCGAGGCAGCAAAGGCCGTGCTGCACGCCGCCGGACTGTCCGCTTCTTCCTGAGTATCGGCTGAAGGGAAAACGAGATGTCGTTCACATCCGCGGCGTTGCTGGTCGACGTGGAACTGAATTCCGGCGCACCCCCACGGGTGCGGGCCGAAACCACCGGTGACGCGCCGGTCTGGGCGGCCGAGCACCGAAAAGCGCTGCGCGCAGTCGTCGCCGAGCATGGTTCGGTCCTGGTCCGTGGCCTCGGGCTGCGCGATGCGGCCGGGACCGGTGCCGTCTTCTCAGAGCTGGCCACCGGTCCGATGACCGAGCAGGAGGCCTTCGCACCCCGGCATGCCTACTCCTACGGGCTGTACTCCTCATCGAAGTGGCCGCCGAACCAGCCCATGTGTATGCACCACGAACTGAGCTACACGCTTGAGTTCCCCGGCCTGATGATGTTCGCCTGTCTCAGCGCGCCCACCGACGGCGGGGCGACCGCGGTGGCCGACTCACCGACCGTGCTGGATGCACTGCCCACCGAGTTGACCGAGCGGTTCGAGCGCGAGGGCTGGCTGCTCACCCGCAGCTACAACGACGAGATCGGCGCGTCCATCACCGAGGCCTTCGGCACTGACGACCGGGGCGCCGTCGAGCGCTACTGCCGCGCCAACGCAATCGCGTTCGAGTGGCAGCCCGACGGTGGACTGCGCACCAGGCAGCGCCGTAGCGCCGTGGTGCGCCACCCGGTCACCGGCCGACGCTGCTGGTTCAACCAGATCGCGTTCCTCAACGAGTGGACGATGGCCCCCGAGGTGCACGAGTACTTGGTGGACGTCTACGGCGCCGACGGGTTGCCGTTCAACACCCGATTCGGCAACGGCGACCCGATCGGCGAGGACGTCGTCCAGTTGCTCAACAGCGTCTACGAGGCGAACACCGCACGCGAACCGTGGCAGGCCGGCGACCTGATGCTCGTCGACAACGTCCGCACCGCGCACAGCAGGGAGCCCTTCGAGGGACCGCGCGAGGTGCTCGTCGCCATGGCCGAACCGGTGCGTCTGGCCGACTGCTCACCGACCGTGGAGGTGACCACGCGATGACCACTGTCGATTCCACCGCGGGAGAGTCCGCAGGCGTCGCCCCGATCACCGTGCCACCGTTCGCGGTGATCTCCGGTGACCAGGTCCGGCGCACGCTGCACGGACGCGAGAAGCGGATCACGGAGTTGATCGAGACCACCTACCGGGTGCACGGCGCCGGTGATTCGGTGAACCCGCCGTCGTACTTCCTGCGATTCCCCGACCGCCCGTCCTCCCGCATCATCGCGCTGCCCGCCTCGATCGGTGGGGACACACGGGTGGACGGCCTGAAGTGGATCTCCAGCTTCCCGAAGAACGTGACGGCCGGCATCCCAAGGGCATCGGCCGTGCTGATCCTCAACGACCATGACACCGGCTACCCGTTCGCCTGTATGGAGAGTTCGATCATCAGTGCCACCCGGACGGCAGCGTCGGCGGCGTCGGCGGCCGACTGGCTCAGCCGAGACCGGCCGCGACCGACGCGCGTCGGGTTCTTCGGGGTGGGCCTGATCGCCCGCTACATCCACACCTTCCTGGTCGGTACCGGCTGGTCGTTCGACGAGATCGGCGTGCACGACCTGTCCGCCGACAGCGCGGCAGGCTTCCGCTGCTACCTGGAGCAGTCGGACGCCTCCGGCCGAATCACCGTGCACGACAGCGCCGAGCAGTTGATCCGAAACAGCGAACTGGTGGTCTTCGCCACGGTTGCCGGTCAGCCGCACGTCAGTGACCTGTCATGGTTCGCACACAACCCGCTGGTACTGCATGTGTCGCTGCGCGACCTCGCGCCGGAGATCCTGCTCGCCTCGACCAACATCGTCGATGACGTCGAGCACTGCCTCAAGGCCGACACGTCGCCGCATCTGGCCGAGCAACTCACGGGCAACCGGGACTTCCTGCACGGCACATT
The DNA here is from genome assembly GCF_042266885.1 of Streptomyces sp. NPDC056061. Taxonomy (NCBI): domain Bacteria; kingdom Bacillati; phylum Actinomycetota; class Actinomycetes; order Kitasatosporales; family Streptomycetaceae; genus Streptomyces; species Streptomyces sp. NPDC056061. The sequence goes on from NZ_JBHJWQ010000012.1 coordinate 125,910, forward strand.
GGACGACGTGATGGCCGGGCGGGCGACGGTGCCGACGGACCGGCCGGTGGTGTTCTCGCCCTTCGGCCTCGGAGTGCTCGACCTCGCGGTGGGCAAGTACGTGTACTCCGAAGTGGCCCGGCGCGGAGAGTTGCACGTCATCGACAACTTCTTCCACGAAATGAGCCGGTACGGATGAGCAGGCCAAGAGTTCGGGAGGCCCCTTCAAGGCTGCTCCCAGGAGAGACCACCGGTCACGTCGCAGCAGGTCCTGACACATGAGACAGCGGCCGCTGACGCGGGCCCCCGTCCCGCCCCGTTGGACACGAGGGCTCGCCCGCACAAACGAGGAACGCACCCACGGCCGGAGGGAAGTTCCGATAGCGCTCTGCTCCAGACAGAGGAGACCATCGTGCCCGTCATTTCCGCTCCCTACGCCTTCAACGAAGAGGATCTCTATGTCGACCTCCGGGCGATCTTCGGGCACTCGCTCTTCCTGAAGTGTGAGGGCTTCAACTTCGCCGGCTCGATCAAGTTGAAGGCCGCGACCGAGATGGTGGAGGACGCTGAGCGGGATGGAATCCTGACGCCGGAATCGATCCTGGTCGAGTCCTCGTCCGGAAACCTCGGCGTGGCGCTGAGCGTGATCGCGGCGAGCAAGGGCTACCGGTTCCTGTGTGTGACGGACTCGCGCGTCAATCTGTCCAACAAAATGATGATGGAGGTGTTGGGCAGCCAGGTGCACGTGATCTCCGAACAGGAGGCCAACGGCGGTTTTCTCGGCGCACGGCTCGACTACGTCCGCGCGCTGTGTGCCTCCGACGACCGGTATGTGTGGCTCAGCCAGTACACCAATCCGAGCAACTGGAAGGCGCACTACCGCACGACCGCGCCGGAGATCGCCCGTCAGTTCCCACGGCTGGACGTGCTGTTCGTCGGAGCCGGCACCACAGGAACCCTGATGGGCTGTGCGCGCTACTTCCGGAAATGGCACCGGCGGGTGCGGATCATCGCGGTGGACAGCGTCGGTTCGGTGTCCTTCGGCGGTTCGCCGGGCCGCCGGATGATTCCCGGTCTGGGCACGAGCATGCGCCCGCCGCTGCTCGACGAGTCCTATGTCGACGAGGTGATTCGTGTCGAGGAGGCGAACACCATACGTGCCTGCCATCGTCTGGCCAGGCGCGGATTCCTGTTCGGCGGCTCCACCGGCACGGTGATCAGCGGCGCAACGGACTGGATGGCCCGGCATGACGCGCGCGAACTCACCGCAGTGGCCATCGGTCCGGACCTCGGCGAGCGTTACCTCGACACCATCTACCAGACCGACTGGCTACAGGATCTCTACGGTGCGGACGTGCTCGGCTCCGACAAGGAGGCCGCCGATTCCTGGGCAGCCGCCCCCTCGTCGACGACACCGTAGGGCCGTCGGGCGGCGCGGTGCCGGCCCTGTTCCGGGGCCGTGCGCCGTCCACGCCGGGCACCTTCCCGCGTTCGTCCGCCCACGGTCACATACTCCGGCTCCACGCTGTCCACCGCGGGTTCCTCGGCGACTCTCCGCAGCGGTGAACGGGGCTGTCCAGGCGCACATCCCTCGTGACTGTGACCAACACCGGATCAGGACGGCTCCGACGCCGTGATCACACCGGCCACAGCGAGGTCATCTCCACTGTGACCGGCAGTTACGGGACAGCCCTGAGGGGCGATACCGCTGCTTCAGGGGCTCTTCTGGCGTCCTCCCCTCGTACGGACGCCTCTCCGGCGACCGGCGACCGGCGAGCCGGATGGCCGGAAAGTCCGCCCGGCTCCGCCGCCGAAGCCCACTGACTGCGGCTCACCCGCCACTGCCCGGCCGCCACCCCGCCCGTCGCGTATGAGGGGCGGGTGCGGTCGAGCCGGTGGGGCGTGCGCAGACCGAGCCGCCGACAGCGGACACACAACGTAATGCATGAGTTGTCAGGTTCCAGACATGCCGGTTTCAGACAGTGAACGACAGTTCTTGATCCGGTAGTTGGGCTTACAGACTGGGCGTCGCCCTTGGATGCCCTACCGGGCACCCTCGAAAGGAGATCCCGTGAAGAAGACCCTGTCCGCGGCAGCGAGCCTGACGCTCGCCGCGACCTGTGGCCTCGGCATGGCACTTCCCGCGCACGCCTCCGACGCGACCGGCGTCACGACTGCGGCGAGCCGGTCGCTGCAGTCCCCCATCGACACCTCCTCCATGGACCCGCAGCACCAGGCCGTCGTCGACCGGATCCAGGCCGAGCTGCCCGCCGACTGGGAGGCACGCCTCGACGCGGCCAGAGCCAAGTACGGCCTGAAGGGCGAGGAGTGGCAGCAGATCCGCGACAGCGCGATCAATCCCGGCGACTACCAGTGCCGGACGACCGAACTGTCGAAGTACGCCAACTCCCTCCTCGATGGCGCCCAGGACCCGTGGACCATCTTCATCCTCTCGCTCTACGGCGGCTTCGACCTGCCCACCTACGACGCGCTGATCTACGGCAAGGAGTCGTCGTCGAACACGTTCGGCGTCAAGGGTGAGTACACCCAGCAGCTCAACTCCGAGATGAAGAACCTCAAGCGCTTCTGGGACATCGACTCGGCACGCATCGAGCTGATCCCCATGCACGGCGCGGACGTCTTCGCCAGCCCGGACCGGCTCGCCCGTACGCTCTCCGTGCTGTACGGCGGCACGCCCGAGGAGAACCTCGACCTGGCCGACATGTTCATCGAACTCGTCGACTCGGAGCCGGTCCTCCAGGGCGGCGCCAACCCGATCTTCACCTTCAACGCCTTCGCGTACAGCGAGAAGGACGAACCGGAGCCGCTCGGCGTCACGGACCGGATCATCATGGGTGACGGCATCCTGCAGGGCATGAACGCGGTGAACCTGGGCGACGTGGCACCGCGCGGCATCCTGGGCCACGAGTTCGGTCACCACGTCCAGTACCAGAAGAACCTCTTCGAGAGCGACCTGACCGGCCCGGAGGCCACCCGCCGCACCGAGCTCATGGCGGACGCGTTCGGCACGTACTACCTGACGCACTCCCGCGGCGAGTCGCTGAACGCCGCCCGCGTCCTCAAGTCCGAGAAGTCGTTCTACCAGGTCGGCGACTGCAGCTTCACCAGCTCCGGCCACCACGGCACGCCCGACCAGCGGTTCAACTCGGCGACCTGGGGGGCGAGTGTGGCCGACGAGGCGCCGAACCAGGGCCACATCCTGCCCGCCCTCGCGTTCGACAAGCTCTTCGAGGCCAAGCTGCCCGACCTGGTCAAGCCGGACAGCAAGTAGGGGTCACCACCACGCCGTGGGGCGGTGAACGCCTGAGCAGCTGAGAACCCGCGTGGGGCGGGCCGGATCACGCACCGGCCCGCCCCGCGCGCCCATGCCAGGAGCCCGGCCGCGGCCCGGGGTCACAGCCAGCCGCGACGGCTGGCCTGGACGCCGAGCTGGAACCGGGTCTTGGCGCCGAGCATCTCCTGGAGGCGGGCGATGCGCCGGGCGACGGTGCGCTCGCTCACCCCGAGCTCACGGGCGATCGACTCGTCGGTCAGCCCGGTGCTGAGGTAGCTCAGGAGTTGCCGACCCTCGGGGGTCGCCTCGCTCTTGACGGCCTCACCGGCCGGTGGGAGCGGAACGGCGATCTGCCAGTACGACTCGAAGACGCCGATCAGTCCGTCCAGCAGCCCCGACGGCTGCACGACGACACTGTGGTGTCCCGTACGGTTCGGGGCGGCGACGGACACCACGGCGAAACGGTCGTCGCAGACCAGCACGTTCAGCGCGACATCGGGGAAGACCCGGGCCTGTTCTCCCCGGGCGACGCACCGGTGCGCCACTTCCAGCGCCTTGGGGTCCTGCAGGATGTTGGCGCTGTACACCACCCGGTAGGCGATCCCACGGTCCAGCGCGTCCAGCGTGCCGGGGCCGACCTCCGGCATCCGGTCGCCCCCGCCCACCGGTCCTATCGACAGCGCGCGCACCTGGGACACGGCCCCGTTGTGCACCCGCGACTGGATCTCCCCGCGCCGCTCGGAGGTGTCGACGACCTCGACATAACCGGCTCCGACGGTGTGGTCGAGCCAGTACCGCGACAGGGCCGTGGCGCTCTCGTAGGCGATCCGGGCCTGGTGCGCGCGCTGCTCGGCGACCGCCTCCAGCACCGCGCGGGGCGGCTGGGCGGTCAGCCGGCCGTCGGTACGGGTCACCAGGCCGATGTCGCCGAGTTCGGCGACGGCTTCCTCGATGCCTTCGAGCGGCGCCCCGGCCGACGCCGGCCGACCGGAAAGCTCGGCCGGGGTCTGCGGACCCCGTTCCACGAGCGTGAGGTAGACGGCTTCCGCCGTCGCGGAGAGACCGAGAGCCTGCAATGGGCGCAGCGTGCGCATGTCCCCCCAACCCGGCGGCGCCGCACGACACCGCCCACCGACCCCATCACTGCGGAGGCTGCCATTCCGCCAAAGATCGTCAGCGTAACACCGGCGTGATCACGCGGCCCCGGAGCGGACGGCGTGACGAGCGGCGCCGGTGAAGCCGGTGGAAAATCCGCCGGAAGCCGCGACACGTGGCGACGGAGTCGCGCCGGCGGCGGTGCGACGCGGCGACAGGTCGGCTCTTGTCGGACCCGCAGATGGTTGGTCGACCACACTTCTGGAGTTCGCCGGGCGGTCGGCCTGCTCGTCGGCATCGGCTGCCGTCCACTCGGCGTCGCGGCGGCCGTGGGTGTGGTCCTGTACTTCCTGGGCGCCGTGATCGCCCACCTGCGGGTCAAGGACGTCAAGGGAACGCCCGGCGCCGACGTGCTCCTCGTCGTCCCGGCGGCCGAGCACCGGGGATCACGTATCGCCACCGCCGGCAGGCCGCGGCCCTCGTCCTCGACGGCCGGTTGCTGCTGGGCGTGCGCTGTCCGCCGCGGCCGGCCACCCGCTCGGACTTCCCCGGGGCGCGGGGGATAGCGTCAACGCCATGAAGATCGAACGCACTGCCCGCCGGGTTTCCGTCACGGCGTTGACCGCTCTTGCGGGTATGCACGTTGCCTGGGGCCGGGGTTCGTCGTGGCCGATGTCCGACCGGGAGTCCCTCGCGGACGCGGTGACCGGCCGACCGGACATGCCCGGCCCGGTCGCCTGCCATGTCGTGGCAGGCGCGTTGGGGACCGCGGCCCTATTGGTCGCCGGACAGCCCCGGCGGTACCCGGCGCTGTCCCGGCTGGGCGCGGCCGGCGTCGCAGGAGTGCTCAGCGTGCGCGGTGTGGCAGGGCTCGTCGGGCGGACCGATCTGTTGTCCCCCGGATCGGTCTCGTCCCGTTTCCGGCGCCTCGACCGACTCGCCTATTCGCCGTTGTGCCTCGCGCTCGCGACATCGACCGCGGTCGCCGCCGCCCGGCGCAACAGTTGAGCAAAGACGGCCCCGTGCCGTCACCGGTGGCTTGGGAGCGGCTTGGTGGAGGAGTCCGCAGACGGGCTGCCGTATTTGGTGGTGCGGGACGCCGGAAGGACCGGGACCCGGGCCCTTCGGCTGCCGCCCGAGCCCACCGGGCGGCCCGGTGGGCTCAGCCGGTAGGTCACGACCAGGATGCGGCCACCAGCGAGCGTTCCGCAGCCGCCAGGTGCACGGCGGAGGCGAGCCAGGCCCTCGCGTAGGCGTCGGCCGAGGGGTCGGTCAGGCGGCCGAAGGGGTCGCGGGGGCGGCGGCCCGCTTCCGTTGTCAGGGCCTGTGCGAGGTGGGCGGCTCCGCCGAGTCCCGCCCGGGTCAGGCGGGCGGAGAGCGAGGCCGCGTCCGTCCCGCGGCCCGCCTCGGCCACGGCACGGCGACCGCCCGCGACGCCCGTCTCCAGCAGGCGCCGGACACGCCACAGCGGTGCCTCCGCGAGCGGGTCGGGGCCCACGGTGACCGGCCCGCAGACCGCGGTTCCCGCCGTCTCGCGGGGGAAGTGCTCGCCCTGGAGCCGGTCGTAGCCCAGGTCGGCACGGCCCTTCCACCCGTCCGGCAGCCGCAGCGTGGCGGACGCCCCCGGAACCGGCCCGACCGCCAGTGACCGGAGCGTCGCCGTCCGGTCCAGGTCGGGACGGCCGAGCACCCGCAGGGCGAGCCCCGGGTGCTCGGCGATCCGGCGCAGGTTGGCGGTGTGCGGCAGCTCCGGGTGGGGGTGCGCGGGGCGGAGCCGCAGCAGTGGTCCCCCACCGGCAACGCGGACGACGACGGAGTCGCCGACCGCACCGATCACCTCGACGTCGCAGCCCAGCAGGCTCGGCGCCGAACTGCCCGGCCCACCCGTCTCGGGCACGTCGTCGGCGAGTACGGCGGCCATCGCCTCCCGCACCGGTCGGGTGAAGAGGGCGGCGACGGGTTCCTCGGACCAGTCCACCCCGCGCAGCGGCGTCGCGCCGACACCCCGCCCTGCCCCGAGCCGCCCGTCGGCGGAGACGGTCGCGCCGACGATCCGCAGACCCCCGCGCGCGAGCCCGGCGTGGTCGAGGACGGCACCGCCGAGCGCCACGGCTGCGGACCCCGCGCCCTTCGCGCGGGCGAGGCCACCGGGGCGCACGTCGGACACCGTGTAACCGGCGCCGTCCGAACCGACCAGGTGCGTGGTCACTCCGCCGTACCCCGTCGCGGACAGCACCGGCTCCCGGCACAGGCCGTACACCCGCAGGCTGCCGCCCTGTTCGTAGACCCGGCGCGTGGAGCCCGCCGCGTCCGTGTCGGCCGAACCGGAGGCGAGCAGGGCGGCGCCGGCCAGCAGCTCACGGAAGGCTCCGGTGAGGTCGGCGAGACGTTGTCCCTCGCTCCGCTCCCGCGCGGCCCTCAGGCTCCGTACGACCCTCAGCGCGGCCGCTTCGGCCCGCGGCAGCCCGGCCAGCCGCGCGGTGTGGGCGGCGCGGAGCAACTCGGCCTGCACCACCACGCCGCCCGCCGTGACTCCGGCGGACAAGGCTTCGGCGGCAGCGTCCCACAGCGCCGTTGCGGCGCGGACCTGCGCCGTGGTGAGGGCGGCCGGCGCGACCGTCGTGGCCGCGACGTCGGCGACGGGGACGGCGGGTGCGGCTTCCTCCGGCCTCGCCCCCGTGTCGGGGGCTGTACCTGAGCCTGCGGTCCTGCCCGTACCCGAGTCGTCGCCCCCGCCCGCTCCGACCTCCCCGTCGGCGATGGGTGCCGCGCCCAGAACCGCGGCCCGGTGCAGGCAGCGCGGGGCCAACAGGCAGGTGCAGACTGCCTGTTCCGCGTTCGTGACCGTGCCGGACGGGCCCGGGCGCAGCGTGACCGTGGCGTCCTCCCCGAAGTGGACCTCGACCGCCCCGTCTGCCGTGGCGGCGGCCCGGTCGGCGCAGCCCGGGATCGCCGCGTCGAGTTTCTTGCGCAGCCGTGCGCTGAGCTGCTCCACGGCGTCGGCGAGGACGTCGGGGGCGACGGGAGGCAGGAGTTCGGTACTCAACGGGGTTCTCCACGGAGGCGGTCGCCCACCCAGCGGGCGAGTTCGAGTGGGCTGAGGGCGGCCACCGGCATACCGGCCGCGACGAGTTGGCGTGCCACGGACACCGAGTAGCGCGGCGTGCCGGTGTCGTCGAGCGCCGCGCAGCCCAGCAGGTGGGCGCCGGAGGACGCCAGGGCGCGCACCTCGCCCAGCAGCCCGCCGAGCGGTGCGCCCTCCTCGAAGTCGCTGACCACGACGACGAGCGTGCGGCTCGGCACGGTGATCAGCGAACGCGCGTGCGCGAGACCGGCCGCGATGTGCGTACCGCCCCCGACCCGGACCTCCAGCAGCAGCGACAGCGGATCCTCGACCCGGTCGGTCAGGTCGATCACCTGCGTGGAGAAGGCCAGGAAGTGCGTGGACAGGGTCGGAACCCCGCCGAGGACCGCGGCCGTCAGCGCCGACCAGATCACCGACGCCTCCATCGAGCCGGAGACATCGACGACGAGGACCAGGCGCCAGTCCGCCTCCTTGCTCGCCCGCGTGCTGAACAGCGGGCGCTCCGGTACGACGACGACCCGGCCGTCCTCCGTCCGTCGGGTGTGGGCGAGATTGGCCCGCAGGGTACGGGCGAGGTCGAGGCGCCCGCCGGGCCGTCGGGTCGGGCGCGGGGTGGCCAGACCGGTGAGCGCCGGGCGCAGGCGCGTGGCCAGCTCCCGGGACAGCTCGTCCACGAGCCGCTTCACCAGCGGACGCAGCCGGGCGAGTTGGGCCTCGGGCATGCCTCCGGCCAGGGACAGCACCGAACCGAGCAGTTCCACCGACGGGCGTACCGACGCCGGATCGAGCTGCGCGAGCACGTCGGTGCGCCCCGCGTCGGCGGCCTCCGCGAGGACCTCCTCGCGTACGTCGGTGCCGAAGAGGGCCTCCAGCTCCTGCGCCCACTCCCGCGCGGTGGGGAAGGACGGGTCCTGACCGCCGCCTTGACCTGGTGCGCCGCCGTCCAGGTCCTGGGCGCCTTCGCCGCGCCCGCGGCCGTAGAGCTCGTCCAGGGCGTGGGCGTAGCGGCGTGCGTCGCCGGTGAGCCGTTCCTTGTGGCGGCCGAGCAGCAGCCGCCAGCGGTCGGCACGGCCGAGCCGTCGGTCCGCGTCGTCCGCGGCGGCGCTGTCCGCGGCGGGTGGGGGTGCGGGGCGGGGATTCCCTGCCGCGTCCGGGTCCGCGCCCGGTCCCGGGTCCGTTCCTGCGTCGGCGTCCGCGCCCGGCAGGCCCAGGGCCTTCAGCGCCGCCGATCCGGCCGCGTCGGCCGCCGCCCACAGGGCGAGCAGTTCGGGCGGGGCGTCGAGTGACAGGTCGAGCCGGTCGCCGAGCCGCTCGGTCACGGTGGTGAGCAGCCTGTCGCGCGCGGCCGGGGCCAGCGTGTCGAAGCCGCCGCGCAGGGCCGGGAGCCGGTCGAGGAAGTCCTGGTCGGCCAGCGTGTCGACCCGGTCCATGAGCGCGGCGAGCGCGTCCGGCGAGGCTTGGAGCAGGGGACCGGCGGCGGTGAGCAGCCCGGCGAGACGCTTCGTCAGTGCCCGGCGCGTGTCCGGAGTCGTGGCCCCGTCGATCCAGCCGGCCGTACGCTCGCCCAGCCCGGCCGCGTCGTCCAGGTCGAGCAGCACGCGTACGGTCAGGGCCGCGCCCTGGATGAGCGGGGAGCCATCGGCCGCCAGCTCGGCGAGCGCCCGGTCCAGTCGCAGGCCCAGGTGACGGGCGGCCGTCCGGTCCGCCAGTGCCACCAGCGCCGCGGCGTCGGCGCCGCTGTCGCTCCCGGCGAGGCCGGGCAGGGACCGGACCGCGGCTTCGAGGAGTTCCTCCGTGAGCGCGTCCGCCGTCGTGCGGGCGTCCTGCGTCGTGCCGGGGTGGTGGCCGCGCCGCAGTCCTTCCAACAGGTCCAGGGCCTGGAGGAGTTCCGGCAGGTCGGCGCTGTCGGGCAGCACGGCGGATGCCTCGTGCAGGCGTGCGTCGACAAGTTCGGGCAGGCCGCAGCGCGCGGCGGCGGTCAGCCCGGTGAGGATCTGGGCCGGAGTGGGGCCGCCCTCGGCGGCCTCGTGGCGCGCGGTCGCGGTGAGCGTGCCGGCAGCGGCCTGGGCCGCTGTCACCCCGCGCGCGCCGGCGAGGTCGAGGCGGGCGGGCACGGACGGCGTCCACGCCAGACGCCACTTGGTGCCGAGCGCGGTGCCGTCGCCCGTGCTCGCCACGTCCAGGGGTTCGCCGTACGAGGCGCCGATCACCAGCAGCCGTTGGAGCAGCACTTCGCGGCGGCCGTCCAGCGGCGAACGGAGCGGGTCGAGGCGCAGGTCGCGGCGGTCGGGGTCGTCCGGTCGGGGCAGCCGCAGTTCCGCGAGCTCGGCCTCGACCGAGGGGCCGAGACCGGACCTGGGCGCGTGCGGGCTGATCCGGCCGCGTGCGGTGCCGACGAACACGGCCTCCAGCGCGCGGGCCAGGGCCCGGCCCCGGCCGAGGGGTTCGCCCTGGCCGAGGACAGTGGTGACGGCCTCCAGGAGTTCGCCGCGCCCTGGCGCGGGCAGTCCGCGCAGGGCCGCCAGGTCGCAGGCCAGGCGCAGCGCCTCGGCGGCCTCGCCGGTCCCCGCGGTGTGGCCGCCGCGGCGCATCTCGCGGCACAGGGCGGTCACCGCGTCGGCCGCCGCCTCCCGGATTCGTTCCGTGTCGCCGGCGGCGGTGAGCACCGCCTGCTGCCACAACGGGTCGCGGATTCCGGCCGGGTAGCCGGACCGGGAGTCGAGCAGGTCGAAGGAGTACGGCACGAGGGAGGTCACCGCCGGGCCCTCGGTCTCCGCGGTGCGGTCCTCCCCGGCCCTGCCGGCCGCCCAGCCCCCTGTCGCGTCCGTACCGGACCCCCGCGCGCGGGGCCCCGCACCGCGCGGCCCGGCCTCGGACGGGACGGCCGCCCGCCCGGTGGCGCCGCGGACGCCCGTCGTCCCGGCCCCGGCCCCGGCCCCCGCTCCGGCGTCCGCCTCCGTGGACGCGAGAAGCGCGGGTGCGTGGAAGGCACCGATCACGGCTGCCACCCGGCGCCCGTCCGCCGAGGCAGAGGCGATCACCTGCCGCATCCGTTCCTCCCGCGCCAGGTCGGCGGCGGGTACGGCGGCGTCGGCGCGAAGGGCCCAGCCCACGCCCAGTGCGGCTCGGCGCACCGCGTCCGGGGCGCACCCCGGAGCCAGCACCTCCACCGCGCGGTCCCACAGGTCGTCACCGTCCCTGCCGGTCCCGGCGGCGGCGAGCGCCTCGGCGTACGAGCGCCGCACCCGCGCCGTCCCGTCGCCGGTCGCGGGGTCGGGACCGGCGTCGAGCGCACCCGTGGCCGCCGAAGGAGCATCGGCCTCCGGACGTACGGCCTCGCTCCCGTCCGGCTCGCGCACCGGTCCGGGCGCCCCCGCCGACCAGCGCGGGTCGCCGAGGGGAAGGTCGCAGCACACGACCTCCGCCCCGCGGCTTCTGGCCCAGCGGATCGCGGCGAGCTCCGGTGAGAAGTCCGCGAACGGGTAGAACGAAAGCCGTCCCCCCTCGCCCGCCCCGGCCAGAGCGACCGGGGCGACGGTTTCGGGGTCCGCCAGGTGTTCGAGCCAGGGCTGGAAGTCGGTCGGCAGCTCGACGCAGACCACCTCGGCCCGTGCCTCGTCCAGCAGAGCGGGTACCACCGCGGCCAGCGCCGGACTGTGGTGGCGCACTCCCAGCAGGTACGGCGCACGTGATGCGACAAGTGCGTCCACGGCCGTGCGTGGATCGACGGTCGTCAACGCAGACTCCCGCGCAGGTCCCAGAGCCGGCGCCACATCGCCGAGCCGTTCTCCGCGCGACGGCGCACCGGGCCGTCCCAGTAGCCCAGCAGCCGTGCGTGGTCGGCGGGGTCGTCCTTGCGGACCACGCCGAGCAGATGTCCCGGCAGCAGGTCGAGCACGTCCCCGCCGGGCAGGTAGGCGGCAGCGACCCCGAGCGACGCCGCCACCTGGACGGCCTCGGCGGTGGACATGACCGTGCCCGGCCGCTCCACGTCCCAGCCCTCGGTGGAGCGGCCGGAGCGCAGGTCCCGGAAGACGGTGACGAGGGCATCGAGGACGGCTTCGTCGACGGCGAAGGCCGCGCCCGCCCGCTGCACGGCGGCGACAGCCTGGCGGCGGATCAGGACCGCCTCGGCGTCGGCGTCGGCGATCGGGTCGACGGTCTCGAAGTTGAAACGGCGCTTCAGCGCGGCCGACATTTCGGAGACGCCCCGGTCGCGCAGGTTGGCGGTGGCGATGACGGTGAAGCCGGGGGCGGCGCGGACAACCGCGTCCTCGGTGGAGGTCAGCTCGGGTACGGTGATCCGCCGGTCCGACAGGATGGAGACGAGGGCATCCTGAACCTCGGGCAGACAGCGGGTGATCTCCTCGACCCGCACCACCCGTCCGGCCCGCATGGCGGCGAGGACCGGGGAGTCCACCAGGGCCTGCGGGGTGGGGCCCTGGGCGAGCAGCAGGGCGTAGTTCCAGCCGTAGCGGAACGCGTCCTCGGTGGTGCCCGCCGTGCCCTGCACCGTCAGTGCGCTGGTCCCGCTGACAGCGGCCGCGAGCAGCTCCGACAGCATCGACTTGGCCGTACCGGGCTCACCGGTGAGCAGCAGCCCGCGCTCTCCGGCGAGGGTGACCACACAGCGTTCGACCAGCGCGCGTTCGCCGACGAACTTCGGGGCGATCACCAGCTTCGACGGCAGACCGGCGCGACGCCGGGGCAGGGCCAGCTCCACGCCGTCGCTGCCGCAGACGAACGTGACCACCGCGCGTGGGGTGAGCGCCCAGCCGGGCGGCCGCGGCCCGGGGTCCTGGGCGGCGAGGAAGGCGAGTTCGGCGGCGTGGCGCTCCTCGGCCGGCTGGCCCTGCCGGACGGGTGCGGGTTCGGTGACGGTCATGCGGGTTTCCTTCGTCATGGTTCGACAGGTGTTGCGTACGGGGCGGGGGAACCGGCGCGGCGCGGCGCACCCGGGGCGGGTGCGCCGCGCCGTGCCGGCGACGGGCGGCCGGTCGGCGGCGCATCAGGTGCCGTTCGGCAGCGCCACGGTGAGGGCGCCTCAGCGGCGGCGTCTCGTTCGCCGCACCTTCAGCTCCTCGAAGCGCGGGACATCGCCGTCGAGGATCCGCTGCCAGGCCCGGGCGAACAGCTCCGCGGCCGGTTCGACCGGCACCAGGGCGCCCAGCACCGGCCGACTTCCCGAGGCCACCCCGTACATCGGCAGCTTCCACTGCTCGACGGGCAGGACGGGCGCCGACTGCTCCGCCCAGGCGCCCGGCAGGACCAGCGAGCGTCCCGCCCGGGCCCGTACGACCGACACCACCAGGTCGGTCTCGGCCAGTTCGGCCCGCGCAGCCTTGAGGCGGGCCGGCTTCCACCCCGTCCATCGCGCGGTGTTGCGGTCCGTCGGGTCGGGCATGGCCAGCAGCATCAGGTACAGCGTCGCCGCGTCGGCGGTCAGACCGCGCGCCTCGGCGACCTCGGCCACCCGCTCGGGTACCGAACGAGACGGATCCTGCGGCCACCACAGGCCCTCGTCGTCCGTCGCGCCGGCCGCGGGCGCGCCCGGGTCGGCCAGCAGCCGCGCGAACGCCGGGTCGTGCGCCCGCTGCAGGGCCGCCTCGACCCCGGTCTGCTGCTGATCGGCGCCGCGCAGTGCCACCAGGTACGGGTCGAAGCCGGTGGAGTCCAGCAGGGCGGGCCGGATGGCCGGCTGGGGCTGGCCGTCCTGCGTGGCCATGAGCACCGCGCCGTACCGCTCGTGGTCCGGTGCCGTCTCCGTCGGTGCGCCGGCCACCTTCCGGAAGTCCGCGAGGCTCGTGTAGTGCCCGGCGGAGAGCAGCAGTTCGGGTGCCGCGAGACGCTGCCGCACGGCGGTCAGCGCACTCGGCAGCGCCGCCCGCACCGGGTCGCCGGCGGGCAGCCGGTGGGCCAGCCAGGCCGTCAGGCTCATCGAGCCGACCAGCACCGCCGAGGTGAACGGCTCATCGGCGGGGGACGCAGTCGCCGGGCGATCGCCCTCGATGCGCCACGGCACGTCGACGCCGAGCTCCGGCGACGACGCCGGTTCCAGCAGCGCCGGGAGTGCCCGGTGCACGGGCCAGCCGCCGCGCGCGACGCGCGCAGCCTCCGCCGCCAGCCAGTCGGGCACCTGTCGGCGCCGTCCCACCTTCTCGTTCCACACGGCGGCCGCCGACGCCACGTCAGGGCCCTCGCTCCACAGCCGTGCCGGGTCGTCGGGCAGGAGCGCCGCGAGCACCGCCCGGCGTACCCCGACCGGGAGCGCGCGCAGTTCGTCGCGGGCCTGTCCCGCCTCGGCCACCTTCAGCCCGAGCGTCTTGCGCAGCTCGGTCGGCAGGAAGTTGTTCTCCCAGCTGTCCACGCCGGGCATGCCCGCGAGAATGATCCGGGCCAGCGCCCGGGACACACCGGTGAGGCGGCTGAACTCGTCGGCGGCCTCCGGCAGGAAGGGCACTGCCTCGCGGGACCGCGCCTCCCCGAGGAAGCCGGTCAGCCAGTCGGCGCCGCGCACCCGGTCGCCCACCGGCGCGTCACCGCTCACGGTGTAGGGGCCGGGCACCTCGAAACGGCCGCTCGGGTCGTGGAGCAGCGCGCCGAACTCCCACCCGTCGTCGACGCCGGAGTTGTGCTCGGTGAAGCCGAGCGCAGCACCGCCGCCCAGGGGCAGCACACTGCGGTGCGCAACGTTGCGCCGCTGGCCGTCCGGCGTGTGCAGGTGGGGTGTCGCCAGGCGGACCAGGACCCGGCGCCAGTGACCGGCCGAGGCCGCCGTCGAGGCCAGCCCCAGCGCGTCCACCCGGTCGAGGATTTCGAGCAGGGCCGCCCGGTGTTCCGGGTCGCTGCCGGGCGCGACGACCCGGTAGGCGATCGCGGCCGGCTCGTCCAGGAGCGAGGCGAACGGCAGTGCCGAGTGGGGCAGCGACGGCAGATCGAAGTGCAGTCGGCCCGGCAGCGCCGTGGCGGCGGTGTCCGCGCGCACGGACGCCAGAGTCTCCAGGTAGCGGTGGGTCACGTCGGTGTCCGCGCCGTAGCCGTAGTAGCCGGTGTCGACGATGCCGTCCAGCGCCTTGACGAGCACGCGGTCGCTCGGTCCCTGGACCCGGGCCTCCGTGGGCTCGGCGCCGGGGTCGAGCCGTGCGGCCACGGCGTCCAGCACCTTCTGCTGCCGCACCGCGAAGCGCAGCACCTTCACCACGCCGGCGATCAGCTCGGGGGCCGAGACCTGCGGCAGCGCGGCGCTCACCAGCTCGGGCAGGTCCGCCACCCGCTCCGCGAGCACGGCCGCCTTCAGCAGGACTCCGGCCGACTCCGTGTCGGCGCGCCGCAGCGCCGCCGACCCCTGCGGATCACGCGCGCGCAGCATGTACAGGTACGGCAGCGGCGGCAGGGCCTGGGCCGCGGTCTCGTACAGCTCGTTGCGGTGGTCGCACCGGACCGTCGTCGTGACCATGCCCTCCGGGTCGCTGAGCGACAGCTCGCGCCACTGCTGGGTCAGTGCCCGCGGCCGGTCGTCGCCTGGGAACGTCAGCGCGGCAACCGGCTTGTCGGCGCCCTTCGGAAGGGTGACGAACCGTCCCGTGGTGTCCTCGCCGTGGTGGCCGCCGTCGGGCAGCCGCACGACACGCCAGCCGAGGAGCCCGTCCTCGGACGCCCCCTGGGCCGAACCCGCCACCGCCGGGGCGGGCAGCAGTCGGCACGAGCCGGCCGCCAACTCGGCCCCGGGGGCGTGCCGCAGCAGCGCGTCGGCGAGGAAACCGGGCTGCGAGCGTCGGCCGTACGCGCCGCCCACGGGGTCGTACTCGAGCCAGCCGCCCTTGTCCTCCCCGTCCCTGTCCTGCCACACCCAGTACGACGTGCCGTCGGACAGCAGCGCGCGCTCCGCGGGCAGCTTCGTGTCACCGCTGTGAAGTACCCCGCCGCCGGTGGTGCGGCCGCCGCCGGGCAGCTGCAGGCTGAGGTGGTCCGAACGCATGACCCAGGAGCCGGCGTCGGCGAGAGCGAACACCGTGTCGGGCGCGGTGTGCCAGTAGCCCTGCGGCTCGCCGCGACCGTACGTGCTCCAGAACACCAGCAGTGCACCGTCCACGTAGTGGAAGCCCGTCTGCCACACGGACGTGGTGGGCACCCGCAGATCGTGCACGAGAACGGTGGAGTCGGCGTCGATGACGCGCGCCTGCGTGGCGTTGGCCACGATCAGATACGGCCAGGACTCGACGACCGTCAGGCCCTCGGTGGTGTGGCGCTCCGGCGCCAGCTCCATCAGCGCCTCCTCCCACGCCGGCCAGCGCAGCTCCTCCCACAGACCGCCCCGAAGCGTGCGCGCCACGGCCTCGCCGAGATCGGCGCCTGCCGCGGCCGCGACCTCCTGCGGCGCGAGCGCGAGGGCCTCGGGGGGCAGCCACGAAAGCCGCTCGATCGCCTCCGGCAGTCCGGGCAGCCCGGCCGCCACCGACGAGGCGGCCACCTCGCGCATCCACTCGGTGAGCATCGGCCGGCCGCCGGGCGAGGCGGCCAGCCGCCGCATCACGTCCGCACCGGAGGACGCGTTGTTGTAGCCGTACGCCCCACGTCCGAAGGCGGGCCGGAAGCGCGGGTCGGCCGCCAGCGCGACCAGGTCCCGCGGCTCCTCGCCGCGTGCCCAGTCCGACAGGTTCAGGGCGCTGCCGCGCTGGTGGTGGGCGGACTTCTCCTCGGGATCGGCGACCGCGATCTCCAGCGAGAGCAGGAGGTCCAGCAGGTTCACGTCCTCGACGCCGATCCGCAGGAACCGCTCGTCCTCGGGCCGTGCCGTCAGATCTGCGCGCAGCCGGCCGGCCGCCCGCCCGACCAGCTCCAGCAGGGCGGGCGGCGTCGGGCGCGGCCCCCAGCCGTGATGCCGGGCGTGGTGGAAGCGCTCCAGCCAGCCCGCAGCGCCGTCGGAGCACTGCTCCTCCTGCGGCAGGCCGGCGTCCGCGAGACCGGCGGCGGCCCCCGACTCCGCCAGGATCCCCAGCCACAGCTCGGTCATCTCCCCGTTGTCCCCGGGCGGGGTCATCGACAGCAGCGTGCCCCGCACGGACGGAACGCGCCGGGCCAGCGCGATCAGCGCGCCGCGGTGCGACTTCCACCAACCGGCGGCGGCCCGCAAGGTGGCCGGCAGCGGAAGGAGCTCGGCGAGATAGTCCTGCTCCGCCTCGTTGCCGGACAGGGCCGCGGCGCGGGCGAGCCGCTTCAGCTCCACCGCGGCCTGGGCGGACGGCGCGAGACCGCCGGCGGTCCGGCGCACGCACAGTCGCCGGAACCGCTCGTACGCCTCGACGGGCGCGAGCCGGGCCGACAGATCCTTGCCGTAACCGGTCAGGACCTTCACCGGCAGCGCGCCGGCCAGGGCGAACTCCAGGAACACGGCGTCCAGCCGCTCCTCGTCGACCGTCAGCCCGTACTGCGCCTCGCTCGTGCGGGCACGGCCGAACAGCTGGCCGGCGTACGTGCTGTTCTCGACGCCGAGGAAGACCCGCGCGGCCTGCTCGTAGAAGACGGGCAGGAAGTGCGGGACCGCCGCGGCGAGCCGCCCGGCCAGCTCGTGGCAGGCGTCCAGGGCGGCCTTGGGCTTGGTCCTGGCCTGCCGGGCCAGCCGGTCCAGCTCCGGCACGACCGCCAGGGCGTGGTGCCCGTCCTCGGGGTGGTGCACCAGCACCCACTCGGGAAAGCCGAGCTCCTGGCGCCGACCGAGACCGACCACGGCCGGCTCGCCCTGCGGTTCGAGTCCGAGGAAGCCGGCGGCGAGGTCCTCGGCGGGGCCCAGTTCGGCCGCGGCCAGCCGCACGACGACCCGGTCCTCGCCGAGCACCGCGTGGCGATAGGCCCGCGCGGTCAGTTCGACCGCCGAAGGGCCCGCACCCCGCGCGTCGGCCGGGAGGACCGCGCCTGCCGCGAGCAGTTCCTTGTTGTCGTTCCCAACCGTCCCGGTCACGCGTCCCCACCCTCTTCGATCGTGCGGCCGGCGTACAGCGCAGCGGCCATGCGTATCCCCTCGGACCAGGCCACCGGCCCGACCTCCGTCAGCCGCACCGCGCGGCCGTCCTCGTCGTGCCAGCTCAGCCCGCCGGTCTCCGACTCCCCGTCCCAGTACGGCTCGCCGATCCACACCGACGCCTCCGTGCTGCGGCCCCCCTCACGCACCTTGCAGGTGGCGTAGCCACCGGACACCCGGTAGCCGAGGCCCGTGGCGCGCGCCGCGAGACCGAACCGCGAGGCGAACTTCCCGCCCGCGTAGTCCCGTACCTCCGTCGCCGTCTCCGGACGCCCGGCATCCGGCCCGTCCGGCCTGGCCCAGGTCGCCCGGTGGATCTGCTCCACCTTCTGGGTGATGCCGAGGTCGGCCGCGAAGTCCCGTACGTCGTCGAGGTCCGGCAGGAGCACGGGGTGGGGAAGCGTCACCGTGCGCGGCGACAGCCGCACGGTCTCGCCGTCGAGGTCGACCACCTTGAGCTCCCCGTCGCCGGTGACGTCCCGCAGGAAGCCGACCTCGTCCGGATCGTCGCCCACGACGGCCATGTCACGCAGCGCCGCCTGCCACGCCTCGTCCGGCCACACCCGCGCGATCAGCTCGGTCGGAACCGGAAGCGACGACACCATCCAGGCATCCACCTGCGCCACGCACGAGGCCGCGTGCCGGTCCAGCCACTCGGCCAGCTGCCTCAGCCGGTCGGCCTCGGGACTGTCGCGCAATGCCTTCGGCAGCGCCTTCAACTGCCGCCCTCCGACACGCCGTGCGACCACACGCCCGTCCTCAAGGGTGATCTCGTACCCCTCACCCGCTGCCAGCCACGCCATCAGCCGTGCCCCTCTGCCTGTCCATCAGATCTCGGCGCAGCCCGAACCAAGGAGCACAAAGCCCCTGAACTGCGATATGAGGGGAGACTAACGAGGACCACTGACAACGCGGGTCGGTCCGGGGTGCCGTCGCGGCGCTCCCCGCGCCCCGTGCTCACCGGCGAGGAAACCGGTCCACGGGGCCGGATGCACCGAGTCGGGCGGCCCGGGGCGGCCGGTCGTCCTCCGCGCAGCAGGTACGCGCGGAGGACGGCCGAGAGGGACTGCGAGCCCGAGCGGGGCGAAGTGCGGGGCGTCGGTGAGGCGGTTGATGTGTTCGGTGAGAAGGAAGGCGGTGGCCTCCAGGTCGTGTCCGGCCGGCCCCGATCCGCCGGACACGACCTGAGGGATCGTCTCCTCCCCGGTCCGGTGGCCGTACGGCTTGCCCTGCGGGCCGGGGACCGAGATCGGTGGCCGCCGCGACGTCCGGCAGCGATCCCCCGGGTCACCGGGTCACCGGGTCACCGGGTCACCCCCACGGCACCTCCACCGATCGGTGGTATCGCCACCCGAGCCCGGACCACCGCGGCGCGTGCGTGGCGAGCCGTACCCGGTATTCCTCCCAGTCCCGCCCGTCGGCCGGCGACCATCCGATCTCCGCGATGCCGGGGAGCCGTGGCAGCGTCATGTACTGCACCTCCTCGAACGTCGCCACCCGCTCCGTCCACAGCGCGGACTCGGCGCCGTGCACCTGGCTCTCGGCGACGCCGGGGATGTAGGTGGCCGGGTCCCAGGTGTAGCCGTCCTGGACGTCGGTGTATCCGGCCCAGTCGTGCCCGTACGGTGTGTCGGCGTCGTACTTCATGTCGAAGTACGCCTTCTTGCTGGGCGAGAGCACGAGCTTGGCGCCCTGTGCCAGCGCGCCCTGTGCCTTTGCGGCGTTGGCCCAGAACTGGACGACGGTGCTGGGGGCGATGTCGGCGAGGCCGACCTCCTCCCAGCCGACCATCTGCTTGCCGAGGCCGTGCACGGTCTGCTGGGCGCGGCTGATGAAGGAGCGGTAGTCCTCGGGTTCGGTCGCCAGCGCCTCGTCGCCGCCGATGTGCAGGTAGGGGCCGGGGGTGAGGTCGGCGACTTCGCCGAGGACGTCGCCGATGAACCGGTAGGTGAGGTCCTTGTCGATGCACAGCGAGTTGGGGATGCCGGTCTCGCCGGTGTAGAGCGGCGGTGCTACGCCGTCGCAGGTGAGTTCGGCGTAGCTGGCCTGGGCCGCGTTGACGTGGGCGGGCATGTCGATCTCGGGGATCACCATGATGTGGCGTTCCGCGGCGTGGCGGACGATGTCGGCGTACTCCCGTTGGGTGAAGTAGCCGCCGGGGCCGCCGCCGACCTCGGTGGAGCCGCCGTAGGTGGCCAGGCGGGGCCAGCTCTTGATCTCCAGGCGCCAGCCCTGGCTGTCGCTGAGGTGCAGGTGGAGGCGGTTGATCTTGTACAGAGCGAGGATGTCGATATAGCGCTTCACCTCGTCGGCGGTGAAGAAGTGCCGGGCCACGTCGAGCATGGACCCGCGCCAGGGGAACCTCGGGGCGTCGTCGATGTGCAGGGGGGAGATGGTCCACGGACCGGCGTGCGGGGTGGCGGACTCCGCCGCGGCGGGCAGCAACTGGCGCAGGGTCTGCGTGGCGTGGAAGAGGCCGGCCGGCTCGGCGGCGCGCAGGTGGACGCCGCCGTGGGTGACGTCGAGCCGGTATCCCTCGGCGGAGGGCGTCTCGTGGTCGTCGGCCAGGGTGATGGCCCGCGGGGCGGCACCGGAGGCAACCACCGGGACGGCATGCCCCGTGGCCCGGCGCAGCCAGGTGGCCAGGTGTTCGGCCGTGCGGCGGGCCTCGTGGGCCCGGTGGCGCACCGCGACGGCGGTGTCGGCGGTGATCTCGAACGGCCGGCCGCCGGTCATCTGCAGCGAGCGGGGTTTGGGGATGAGCGCGGGCGCGGGCGGTGTGACGGGGGTGGTGCGGGCGGGGGCCGCGGCGGCGGTGGAGGTGAGGTGGGCGGCACCGGCGAGGCCGACGGCGCCGGCGAGGAGGATGCTGCGGCGACGGGGGCTGTGCTGCATCGTTCGTTCTCCTCTCAGGCCAGGGTGAGGTGGGGTTCGAGGGTCACCTCGAAGAGGCGGTCCCAGGGCAGTTCGATGTGGATGTCGGTGACGTCGGCGAGCTTGGCGGTGCGGGTGGTCGCGCCGCGGCGGCCGAGGAGGAGGTGGTGGCCGGCGAAGTGGTCGGTGAAGTACTGACGGGTCACCGGGGCGAGGCGGTCTTGGACCCAGCCGTCGAAGAACGTCTTCTGCTCGGCCGTCAGGTTCATGGGGGTCCACCCCCTGGACGTGGCCTCCGCGTAGGCGGCCTTCTGGATGACGTTCTTCCAGTGGTCGTCCTTGACGAACCGGTAGAGCAGGTATTCCGCGTGCGCCCGGCCCGGCCCGGTCAGCGCCGGTACCCCCAGTCCGCTGGTCGAGCGGTGCAGGAACGCCCAGCGGGCGGTGGCATGGGCCAGGGCCAGACCGAGGGCGTTGCCGCCGGTGTTCCAGCCGGAGTACGACAGCAGCGCGGCCAGGTCTACTCGCTGTTCCAACTCGGCCACCAGGTCGTGGTCGGCGCGGTTGACGAAGACCGGGTCCACCACGACGACCGACTCCCCGGCAGCCGTCAGCGCGGCGGCCCTGCGGGCGAAAGCGGCGAGGTCGGCCGCCCGCTGATTCTCGCTCGCCGAAGGGGTGTTGACCATGAGCACCAGGTCGGCGCGGCCGTTGACGACGGTGCCGCCGACGGATTTCACGTGCCTGCGGATGTTCTCCGCGAACGGGATGCCCTCAAGGTCCGCCGTCCACTGCTCGCCGGAGATCCCGGCGTACTCCACCCGGTAGGTGGGCGCGGTCCCCGCGGCGATCAGCCGGGCGACCAGCAGCGCGTCCACCTCGTCCGCGCCGGGGAAGACCTCGACCCGTCGGCCGACCCCGAGTTGTTCAACCAGCTTTTCGAGCTCGACGCGTTCGGCCCGGGCCAGGCCCACCGGGGCGGTGTCGTCCTCGGAGAGCACCAGATGGCTGATGGTTCCGTCGGCGACCCACTCGACCATCTGCCGGTTGACCTCATGGTTGCGGGCCCGCGCCGTCCGGTAGTCGTCGACCACCGCGTCCGGGATGGTGGCCCGGACCGCCTCGAGCCGGGGCCGCAGCTCTTCCCGGCCGAGGTTCTCCACCTGGTCGTACAGCTTGGCCCACTCGACCAGCGGAGCCACGTACTGTTCGAGGTCGGGATTGCCGGGGGTCAACGCGAGGCGCTGGATGGTGTCGTGGACCACGATCTGCGCGCCCGGCCGGGCGGCCCGCAGCGTCTGGATCGCCGCGATGTTGGCCCGCGCCGATTCGAGGGTGGGTGTGCCGGTGCGGGAGGCGATCAGGCCGCCGTAGGCGAGCATGCTCACCGAGATCACGTACTCGTCGGCGCCGACCGAGCCCAGCCAGCGGGCGACGGCCGCGCCGTCCCCGGGCTGGAAGAACCGGCCGAGGGCCTTGCGCGGCGGCAGTGTGAGGTCGACGCCGGCGACGGCGGCGGTCATGGTCGGGCAGTAGACGTTGACGGGCCGGTCGTCGAGAGGGACGAGGGCGATCCGGCGGCTCGGACGTGGGGTCGCGGTGGCGGCCTGCGGGGTGAGGCCCAGCAGCGGGGCGGCCAGGACGGCGGCTCCGGCGGTAAGGACTGTGCGTCTTCTCATCGGGGGTGCTCTCCGTTCGCGTCGGCGTGAGCAGGAGCTGTCCGGGCCAGCTCCCTGGTCAGGTACAGGGGTGAGGTGATGGCGTTGCCCACCACCACGGCGTGTGCCCCTGCGGCGTAGGCGCGTCGCAGGTCGTCCTGGGTGCGGTAGCGGCCCTCGGCGAGCACCGGCACGGCCAGCCGCGTGGCCAGGCGTTCCAGCAGGCCGAGGTCGGGCCCCTGGGTCTTCGGGGAGTGCGGGGTGTAGCCGGAGAGCGTGGTGGCGACGGCGTCGGCGCCTGCGTCGACTGCGGCGTGTCCCTCCGCCTCGGTGGACACGTCCGCCAGGACGAGGGCGCCGACGGCGTGCGCGGCGGCGACGACGGCCGGGAACGGCGTGGGCCGCGGCCGGTCGGTGGCGTCGATGGCGACAAGGTGCGCCCCGGCCTGCGCAACGGCTCGGGCGTGCGTGCTGGTCGGCGTGATCGTCACCGGCCCGGGGCCGTCCTTCCACAGGCCGATGACCGGTACGTCCACCGCCGCCCGCACGGCGGCGATGTGGTCGGGGGCGTTGGCGCGGATGCCGGCCGCGCCGCCGAGGACCGCGGCGGCGGCGACCCTTGCCTGCACGGATGCGTCGCGCATCGGGTCGGCGGGTTCGTCCGGCAGTGGCTGGCAGGAGACCACCAGGCCGCCGCGGAGGGTGTCGAGAACGTTCACTGGGGCTCCGTCTCGGTGGTGTGCGGGAAGGTGACCGACCGGGGTCGGCTGCTGGGATCGACCGGTCCGGGATCGGCCGGCAGGCGCGTGGCTCGCCGGGTCATCGCCGCCCTGGCCGCGCCGACGGCGACGGCTGCGGCACCGAGCGCGGCCGGGACCAGCGTCACGTCGGCGTGGACCGGCAGCCGTTCGGCGGCGTAGGCGCTGCGGGTGTGCGGCAGCAGTGCTTCACCGGCGCCTCCGGCCAGCACCACCGTCTGCGGGTCGAGCAGCGCCACCAGGCCGGCGAGGGTCCGGCCGAGGGCGTGGCCGGCGGTGGCGAGGACCTCCGCGGCGGCTGCGTCGCCGGAGGCGCAGCGGGCGGCGACCTCACGGCCGGTGACGTCCGCCCCGGTGCGCAGCCGGTAGGCGCGGGCGAGCCCGGTGCCGGAGGCCACGCCCTCCAGGTGTCCGGTGCGCCCGCAGCCGCAGGTCAGCTTGTCGGCGTCCGGCGCCGGAAGATGAGCCATCTCTCCGGCGCCGCCGCGCGCCCCGTGGTCGACGGCGCCGCCGCGGACCAGGCCGCCGCCGAGGCCGGTGCCGACCGCGACCAGCAGTACATGCGCGTGACCGCGGGCGGCCCCGGCCCAGCTCTCGCCGAGGGCGGCGGCGTTGACGTCGTTGTCCACCACGACGGGCCGGCCGATGCGCCGGGCCAGCGCCTCCGCCACCGGTGTGCCGGCCCAGCCGGGCAGGGAGTCGGTGGCGTACCGGACGACGCCGGTGGCCGGGTCGATGACGCCCGCGGCGCCGACGCCGACCGGACCGGTGCCGCCGAGGCGCCGGGCCAGGTCGGCGGCGGTCCGCAGCACCGCGTCCGGGCCCTGCGCGGCCGGGGTGTCGGCTCGCGCCTGGTCGAGCACGGCGCCGTCGGGTCCGACGAGGGCGGCCAGCGTCTTGGTGCCGCCGATGTCGATGCCGAGTGTGGCGTTCATTTCAGCCCCGTGTGGGCGAGGCCCTCGATGAACTGCTTCTGGGCGACGACGAACACCACCAGCACGGGGATCGCGGTCAGCGACGCCGCGGCGAGCTGGACGTTCCACATGGGCCCGCCGTAGGCGTCCATGTACTGGGTGAGTGCCTGCGGCAGGGTGAACTTCTCCGGCGAGGAGAGGTACACCACCGGTTCCAGGTAGAGGTTCCAACTCTGCAGGAAGGTGAAGATCCCGACGGCGCCGAGCGCCGGCCTGGCCAGCGGCAGGGCGATCCGCCAGAACGTGCCGAAGTAGCCGATGCCGTCGATCCGGGCGGCCTCCTCCAGTTCGTTGGGCAGGCTGATGAAGAACTGCCGCATGATGAACGTGGCCAGGACGCTCGGCGCGCCGAAGATCGGCACCAGGATCAGCGGCCAGTGGGTGTTGATCAGGCCGAGGTCGTTGAACATCTGGAAGAGCGGGACGATGGTGACCTCGCTCGGGATGAGCAGGCCCACCAGCACCACCAGGAACAGCACGTTCTGGCCGCGGAACTTGATACGGGCGAAGGCGTACCCGGCGAGCGAGGACACGATCATCGTGCCCACCGTCACCAGCGCGGCGATGTAGATGCTGTTGACGTACTGCTGGACGAACGGGCGCCCGTCGAAGACCTCCCGGTAGGCCGAAACCGTCGGGCTGGTCGGCAGGAGCTGTGGCGGGTAGGCGAAGATGTCGCTGACGGGTTTGAACGACGACGTCACCATCCACCAGGTCGGGAAGACGAAGGGGATCGCGAGCACGCAGAGCAGGCCGTACAGGGCGACTCGGGCGCGCAGCGGGACTTTACGATTCATAGAAGACCCACTTCTTGCGCAACTGCCACTGGAACACGGTGAGCGCCAGCACGATCAGCAGCAGCAGGATGGAAAGGGTCGCGCCGTAGCCGAAGTGATGGAACTGGAAAGCCTGCTGATAGAGGTAGTAGACGAGCACGGTGGTGGACAGCTTCGGGCCGCCCTGGGTGAGCACCGCGATCTGCGCGAACACCTGGAGCGAACCCACGATGGTGATCACCGACGTCAGCAGTACCGTCGGGCTGATCAGCGGCAGGGTGATGGACCGGAACCGGGTCCACGCGCCCGCGCCGTCGACCCGCGCCGCCTCGTACAGCTCCTTGGGCACGCCCTGGAGCGCGGCCAGGAACAGCACCATGTTCAGACCGACGTTCTTGAACACCTGCACGACGATGACCGAGAACATGGCGGAGCCCTCGCCCCGCAGCCAGTTGGGTCCGTCGACGCCGACGGTGCGCAGCATGCCGTTGATGCCGCCGTTGGCCTGGAGCAGGAAGCCCCACACGATGGTCCAGGCGACCAGCGAAACCACGACGGGTGAGAAGAACAGCGTGCGGAACACCGTCATCCCGCGCAGCTTCTGGTTGAGCAGGACGGCGAGCAGGAGGGCCAGGCAGAGGTTGAGCACCACCAGGCCGACCGAGAACAGGGCCGTGGACTTCAGCACCTGGGGCAGGTTGGCGTCGTCCAGCAGCTTGGTGTAGTTGTCGCCGCCGGTGTAGTGGAACTCGCCGGCCAGCACGTTCCACTCGTGCAGGCTGAACCGGACGACCAGGGCGATGGGCAGCAGCACGAACACGACGCTGCCGAGGAGCTGGGGGGAGATGAACGCGAGACCGGCGAGTTGGTCGCGTCGGCGCCGGGTCCAGAACGGACGTCGCATCGGCTGCCCTGCGGTGGCGGATCCGCCCTCGGGCGGGTCCGCCGCCGCTGTTCGCGGGGAGACGGACATGGTCAGTTCTCCAGCAGCTGGGAGATGTTGCCGCACAGGTCGCCGAGAACGCCCTTGACGTCGGCGTCCGGCTTCCACAGCGGGTCCAGTCCGGCGCGGACCCGCTGGGCGAGTTCGGCCTGGCCGGTGTGGCCCGGCTTGACCACGCCCTTCTTGACGCCGTCGACGACCACGCTGTCGAGCTGGTCGTTCTTCAGCAGCGGGTTGGTCTTGGCCAGGTTCTCCGCGGTGAGCTGGGACGCCCGGGGCGGCGGGAAGTAGGCGGCGAGCTTGGCGGAGTTCTGCGGGTTGGTGAAGTAGGCGAGGAAGTCCTTGGCCTCCTTGGTGTGGCCGCCCCGCTTGACCACGCCGATGCCGGCCTGGCCGATCACCGAGTAGTCGCCGCTCGGTCCGGCCGGCAGCGGCACCAGGTCCCATGCGAACTTGGCGCCCTCCAGCAGCGACGCCCGGCTGATCTGGGTGATGGTCATCGCGGAGTCGCCGGTGAAGAAGTCGGCGGTCTCGCCGGGGCCCGGCATCGCCTTGTCCTCGAAGATCCCCTTGTGCAGGGTGGTCATCGCGTCGACCATCGGCTTGCTGTTGAAGGTGCAGGTCTTGCCGTCGGCACTCCAGGGCTCGGCCTTCCAGCCGCCCCAGAAGGTGGCGAGGTTGCCCCATTCCTTGTATTCGAAGTCACGGATCACCATGCCGGCCTTGCCGGTGGAGCGGTGCACCTCGGCGCCCTCGGCGAGCACGGTCGGCCAGTCCCACTTGCCCGCCCCGATGAGCTGGTCCGGCGTCTTCTGGCCGGCCTTCTTCAGCAGGTCGCGGTTGACGAAGACACCGAACGGCGAGGTGGAGAACGGGTACGCGTACAGCTTGTCGTCGCTCTTCCAGAGCTTGGTGGTGCTCGGGAGCAGGTCGTCGTACTGGTAACCGCTGGTCTGCTTCAGGGTGTCGTCGAGCGGCACCAGGGCTCCGGAGCCGACGAAGTCGGCAGCGTCCGTCTCGAAGACCCACGCGAGGTCGGGGGCGTTGCCGCCGGTCATCTGGGTGGTGAGCGCCGTGCTGTAGGTCTCGAACGGCAGCGGGTCGAACTTGATGTCCTTGATCTCGGGGTGGTTCTTCTTGTAGGCGGCGGCGATCTCGTCGAAGAGCTTCAGGTGCGGCTTGTTGGATGTCCAGACCGTCATCCGCAGGGTCACCGGACCGCCGTCGCCCTCCGAGCCGCCTCCACTGCACGCGGACAGTACAAGCGTTGCGGACATCGCGGCGGCGACCGTGGCCAATCCTCTTCGTATCAACATGGTGTTCTCCCTCGGTGGTGCGTGGAGGTCCGGTGCCGTGACCGGCGATGTCTGCCCGCAAGAAGCGGTGTCCGGCGCGTGTGATCGCAAGACGGCCGGAAGCCCTCGGATGGGATCTCCCCTGCTCGAACGGGGTCGAGAGTTCGGGGAGGTGCCGGGCGGCGAGACGGGGCAGACGTCGCCGGGAGCGGCACTAGTAGCCCGTGATGTCGGGCCAGCGCAGCTCGACGCCGGCTGCGGTGAGCTGGTCCTGGAAGGCCGAGAGCAGCTCGGGGGTCTCCCGGACCGCGCGGGGGCGGGTGCCGTGGGTGAGGCAGAAGGCGGCGAGTGCGCCGGCGGCCTCCCCGATGTTCCACTCGACCGGGTGGACCCGGTAGGCGCCGTTGGTGATGTGGGTGGTGCCGATGTTCTTGCCGGCGGGCAGGAGGTTCTCGACCCGCTGCGGGAGAAGTGCGCCCAGCGGGATCTCGAACGGGCTGCAGCCGACGTCGATGTAGTTGTCGCCGCCCGTCGAGGGGTGCAGGTCGATCCGGTACATGCCGAGGCCGACGGTGTCCGGGTACCGCACGGCGCCGCGCTCCCCGCGGACGGCGAGCGAGAGGTCCTGCTCGACGACGGTGTAGTCGGCCCTGATCCGGCGTGCCTCGCGGATGTACGGGGCCTGGGCCAGGCCGTCGGTGCCGCCGGTGATGTCGCCGCGCAGCCGCAGCCCCGGGAATCCGGTGCCGCCGTCCGGTCGGGGCGCCTCGGTCTGCATCCAGTACAGGAAGGCGAAGCTCAGCTCCCTGGCCCGGCGCAGGTGGTCGGCGGCGTCGGGAACGTCGAGGACCGGGCCCTCCAGGTAATCGATCATCGGCCAGTTGACCAGGGTGATGTCGCTGGGGTACGCGCCGTCGGTGAAGGTGTCTCGGGCGGCGATCCGGCGGAACGTCCACAGGTTGGCGTTGCCGGGATTGACCCGCTGGTCGGCGTTGACCGCCAGTGGGTCGTCACCGGGGTTGGGGCTGAAGTCGTGTTTGACGAGCTCCAGCGTCCTGGGGTGCGGGTACTGCCAGGACAACAGCGGTCCGCCCCAGACGTCGGGCTGGTAGGAACGCCAGAAGTCGTAGTCCGCGGGCTTGTCGATGGTGTGGTCGCCGTCGACGTGGTCCAGGGCGAAACACACCGATACGGCCTGCATGTTCAGCGGCTGGGCGACCTGCGGGGCGCTCGGCTCGCCGGTATCGGCGGCGGACTCGAAGCCGGTGACGTACTCGGTGCCGGTGAGCGGCAGCAGTTCGCCGGTCTCGGTGGCGTCCAGCACGTAGGGGGCTGTGGCGTGGATCCTCTCGCCGGTGTCGCGGTGAGTCAGGGTCACCGCGGTCACCCGGTCGCCGTCGGTGTCGGCGGCGGTCGGCCGGTACGGCTGGAGGACGGTGAGCCGCCCGCCGGCGCGGTAGGGCGCGAGCATCGCCGAGATGACCGCCGCCGCGACCCGCGGTTCGTGGCAGAGCTTGCTCACCCAGCCCCCGCCGGGGTTCAGGTCGAGGCGGGCCCTTGCCCGTTCGGTGAGCGGGTAGTGCCGGCGGTAGTAGTCGCGAATGCCGTCGCGCAGGGCCCGGTAGCCGGCCGTGACGCCGAACTGCTCCACCCAGGAATGCTCGTCCGGCGGCACTGCCTGGCTGGTGAGCTGCCCGCCGAGCCAGTCGAACTCCTCGGTCAGCACCACGGTCCGGCCGGCGCGGGCCGCGGCGAGCGCCGCGGCGACGCCGCCCAGCCCTCCGCCGACCACCAGCACATCGCTGCGTATCTCAGTCAAGAACGGTCCTTTCTCGGTTCGCCGAGGGTCTGCCCCTCGACGAAGTGGCACGGCAGAAGCCGCTGGAGCATGGTGGTTGGCTCGTCCTCCAGCAGGGCGGCGAGGAGTTCCACCGACTGCCAGCCCATCTCCCGACGCGGAATGCGGAAGCCGGTGCACGCGATGTCGGCGTCCGCCGACTCGGCAGGTACGCCGGTCACCACGACCGACAGGTCACCGGACACGTCGACGCCGCGCTCCCGGGCCGCCCGGATCAGCGCGACCCCGTCGTCGTGGCCCTCGACCACGGCGGTGGTCACCCCGGCGGCGAGCAGCGCGTCCAGGGTCTCCCCCGCGGACCGGCCGGCTGTCCGCTCGTGCCGACCGCTCCCTCGGGTACCGGCGCGGAACCCGTTCATCCGGTCGTCGGCGGACTCCGCTCCCTCCCCCGCCCCGACGTAGGCGAACTCCCGGTGCCCGAGCCTTTGGGCCCGCTCGACCAGCTTCCGGGTGGCGGCGGCGTAGTCCGCGCCCACGCAGGGCACCGGGCCACCTGCGTCGTCGCGTCGGCCGACGGCCACGAACGGGTAGTTCTCGCGATTCAGCCGGGCCAGCTCGTCGTGCGGTATGTCCCGGCCGAGCAGGAGGCAGCCGTCGGCGATCCGCAGCCGGTTGTTCTCGTGGAACACCTTGCGCCGCCCGTCGGTGACCGGGGCGCTGGTGAACAGCAGCAGGTCGCACCTGAGTTGCTCGGCGCACTCCTCGATGCCGCGCAGGAACGGGTAGTAGAAGTCGGCGCTGGTGCTCGGGAACACCGATTCGTAGGTGAATACGCCGAGGATCTGGTTGTGCTGACGCACCATTCGGCGGGCCACCGGGTCGGCCGCGTACCCGGTCTCCCGGATCACGTCGAGGACGCGTTGCCGGGTCTCGGGCGCGATGCGGGTCGTCGCGTCGGTCCTGTTGTTCAGCACGAGCGAGACCACCGCCTGACTCACGCCGGCGAGGCGGGCGATGTCACGCTGCGTGATCCTTGACACGGAACTCCTCCGAAGGCCGCTGAAGCCATCGGCTGATAATACGTATTATCAACCTGGTGATCAGTGACGCTACTCGGGCCGTTTCACGGTGTCAACGGTCCCGAGGGGGCTTTGTCCGGGCGATCACGGTGGAAGGAATGCCGGTGTGCGTGGCGAAGCACGTCGCGGGACCGGGCGGGATTCGAGAAGCCCCGGCCGCCTCGCGGCCCCTGGCGCGATGGTCATGGCAACCACCGCTTCCGCCGCAGTCCACACGTCCCTCGCGTCCGTCACCCTTGCGGTGGCCGCCCCCGGCTGACCAGCACCTTCCCATCCCTGCGAGCAACACGAGCCCACCGGGGCCGTGGCAGCCGGGGGCCCCACCCGCCCGGACGCCGAAGACCCCGTCGACGCCCACCGCAAGGGGTCCGTCGGCGAGTTGAGGTCATTGCCGGGCAGCCACGTGCAGCTGGTGCCGGAGACGGTCGAAGCGGGCAATGCTGTCGTCGAGACCTCCTGGCCGGGAGCGCAGGAGCCAGCAGGAACGCTGTTCGGCCAGGAGTGGTTCGAGTTCTCGGAGGAGGCGGTGGGCCGTGGTGGGGTCGATCGCACTGGCCTCGGCACGTGCCTGCGCGCGAGCCCGGAGCAGCCGCACGGCAAATTGCGCGAGGGCGATGGCGTGGTCGAGTTCGCGGAGCAGCACATCGCCGTCGCCGGCCGCGGGCTCGGCAGCGGTGAGGTCGAGGCGGCAGGCGGCCAACGTCGTGGCGGCGGCGTCGAGGTCCTGCGGCGACGGGTAGGTGTGCATCGGGCAGGTGGGGTCCGGCAGCAGGGCGCGGGTGAGCGGGGAGGCGTTGAGGAGTGGGGGGTTGAGGGCGCGGGCGATGCGGCCCAGGCGGTCGAGCACGGTTCCGCTGAGGGCGGTCGCGTCCAACAGCACGTGCTCGTTGAGGACGGCGGCGATGTCGAGGTCGCGATTGCTCCGAAGACACCAGCTGACGGCGCCGCCGAAGACGGCAGGCCCGAAGGCGATCGACGGCGGGTCCCACATGCCCTGGTCGCCCCAGGAGGTGAGCAGGTAGCCCTCGGCGCCGTGTTCGAGTCCCGCTTCCGCCGCGTCGACCATGTTCTCCACGGCGTTGTCGAGCCTGCCGATCAGCGAGTTCCAGTTGCCGGCGCCGGGAGCGACCCAGAACGCGATTCCGGCCTCGCGCAGCACTTCGGCCCGCCCGCGGAAGCCGTCGCGCAGCTGGTCCATGTCCGAGCCCGTGCGCTGCCAGGACCTCAGCTCCTCGCTGTCGGCAGCGATGACATCGGCGGCTTGCCGCGGTGAGTCGTACTGCCAGATGACGGGTACGGCTCCCTGCGGCACGCGGTCCATCAGTTCGGGGTGCTCGGCGAAGACGTCGGCCCAGAACTGCACGGTGTACCCGGCGTCCAGCCAGGGCCGCATGATGCGCTCCAGGTGGGTCAGGTAGACGTCGCCGACGCCGTCGCGAGCGGTCTGTTCACGGGAGTGTCCGGTGCCGAGTTCGAACGGCTCGTCGGCTCCGATGTTGACGCGCCGGGTGCGGAGGTTGCCGGTCATCTCCTCCAACAGAGCTGTGACGAACGCGGCGTTGTCCGCTGTGGGTGCCAGTGTGCCGGGTGGGCAGTGGGCCCCGCCGCGCTCGAACCCGTCCGGGTTCTCGGCCCGGTGGGCATGGGTGGTGTGGCGCAGGAAGCGCTCCATGTGGCCGAAGGTGTTCTGGTTCGCCACCAGGTCGATGCCGTGCGCCGCGCAACGGGCGTCGAGCCATCGAAGGTCTTCGGCGGTGAGCGGGGAGGCGTCCTGCCAGACCTCCTGGTGGTCTCGGTAGGCGTAGGTGTGTTCGCAGTAGAGTTCGAGCTGGTTGAAGCGGGCCAGGGACAGCAGGGACAGCCATCGCTCCAGGGTGCGGCGGGTCGGTACCCGGTCGCGGCTGATGTCGAGCATGAAGCCTCGGACGGCGAAGTCGGGGTGGTCGGCGATCTCGTAGCCGGTCTCGGGAAAGTCCTGGTCGGCCCGTAGCTGATCGAGGGTCTGCAGGCCGTAGCGCAGACCCGCCGCGTCGCGGTGGTGGAGGTCGATGCCGGCCGGTCCGGTGTGCAGTCGATAGCCCTGCGCCGGCAGGGAGTTGTCCACGGCCACGACCACGGGGGCATCGAACGCGGCGCCGCCCGCCCGCGTGGTCATCGAACGCGGGCGAGGATAGGGAATGACAGGCACAACCAGTCTCCTGAGCGTGGGGGCGGTGTACGGGACGGCACGGTCCTGCCCGTTGCCCGGCCGGACGCGGGGGCACGCGCGGCCGAAGCGCCGGTGGGGCCGGGCATCTGCGTCGGCTGCGCCCTGCCGTGCAGGGCACAGCCGAGGATCCGGGAAACTGCACAGCAGGCCCGGCGGCCTTGAGGGCCACGTGCGCGAGGGGCGCTACGGCGCGGTGGGGATGTCCTGGTCGAGCAGCGCGGCCGCGTGAACGTCCGTGTAGACGGTGCACGACGGGTGAGTGCGCAGGATGGTGCTGGGCCACTGGACGGTCAGGGGCTCCTGCACCGTCGCCCGCACCGCGTCGGCCTTGAGTGCGCCGGGAACCATGCAGAACAGGTGGGAGGCGTTCATGAGCGTCGGGATCGTGACCGTGATCGCGGTCGCGGGCACGTCGGCCAGGGTGGGAAAGCAGCCGTCGGCGACTTGCTGCTCGCGGCATGCCTGGTCGAGGGAGACCGGTTTGACCGCCTGGGGATCGGCGAAGTCCGCCACGGGCGGATCGTTGAAGGCCAGGTGGCCGTTCATGCCGATGCCCAGGCAGACGATGTCGATCGGGTCTTCCAGCAGAAGCTCTGCGTAGCGGTCGGCGGAGGCTTGGGGTGTCTCCGCGCCGGTCGTGTCGATGTAGTGGACGGCGGCGAAGGGAAGTCGGTCGAACAGGGCCGTGCGCAACCAATTGCCGAAGCGTTCCGGCGCCTCGGGCCGCAGGTCGAGGTACTCGTCCATGTGGAAGGCGGTGACGCGGTTCCAGTCGATATCCGGCTGGCGGATCAGGGCGGCGAGCGTCTCGGTCTGGCTGGGCGCCGCGGCGAAAATCATGCGGGCATGGTGCTGTTCGGCCAAGATCAGGCGGAGCCGATGCGCTATTTCCGCGGCAGCCGTCTCGCCGAGCGCCTGCCTGTCCGGGAACACCTTCAGTCTGACATCAAGGTCGTTTAGTGGCATGACCGGGAGTCTGGAGTGCAACCGTTTGCACGTCAAGAGGCATAGCCCCTTAAGGTGTGCGCATGTCGACTCGACCACGCTCTTCCTCCGGAATCACCATCGGCGACGTGGCCGTCGCCGCCGAGGTCTCACGCTCCACGGTGTCCCGCGCTTTCAGCCGCCCCGACCTGCTCAGCCGCGAGACCGTCGAACACGTCCGGGCCGTCGCGGAGCGGCTCGGCTACATGGTCAACCCTGCGGCACGGGCGCTGTCGACCGGGCGGTTCGGCAACATCGCCATGGTCGTGCCCGACGTGGCGAACCCGTTCTTCCCACCCATGGTGCGCACGGTGCAGGCGCGGGCCGAGCAGGCCGACCTGGCCGTCTTCCTCGGGGACTCGGACGAGTCCGCCGCCCGGGAGGCCAAACTGGCCGCCCGGTTCAGCCCGCAGGTGGACGGGTTCATCCTGGCCTCCTCGCGGCTTGAGGCAGAGGTGGTACGGGAGTTGGCCGCCGGCCGCCCGACCGTCCTGGTCAACCGGGACATCGAGGGAATTCCCCGGGTGCTCATCGACTCCTCGGGCGGGATGATCGAGGGGGTCGTGCACCTCAAGCGGCTGGGGCACCGCAAGATCTCCTATCTGGCCGGCCCCCGCGATTCCTGGTCCGACCAGCAGCGCCGGGCGGCCATCCGGCAGGCGGCCGCCGATGTGGGCGTGCACGTCGAGATCGTCGAGGTCGGACGCCCCAGCTACGCGGCGGGCCGGGACGCGGTGTCCGCGCTGGTGGAATCGGGTGCGACGGCAGCGGTCGCGTTCGACGACGTGGTCTCCCAGGGAGTGCTGGCCGGCCTGGAGCTGCGGGGCATAAGCGTGCCCGACGACTTCGGCCTCATGGGCTGTGACGACACGCTCGCCGCGCTCACCACACCGGCCATGACCAGCGTGTCGGCCGCGTCGGCCACCGCGGGAACCGCGGCGGCCGACCTCCTGGTGCGCATGCTGGAGACGGGGCACACGGAACCGGAACGGCTGACCGTCGCCACCCACCTGGTGATCCGCGCCACCACGGGACCCGCGCCGAGGTGACGGATGCGTTACGGCAGAACTTTCTCTGCGTAACCCGTTGACGATGCAAACGGTTGCATGCTTCAGTTCGGGCCATGACACGGATCGTTGTTGCAGGGGCAGCCCATCCTCATGTCGACTACGTGCTCGACGAAGTGAGCCGGTCCCCCGATCTGCAGTTGATTGCCGTCGCCGATCCGGCGCGTGAGTTGGCCGAAGAGTGCGCTTCGCCTTACGGGGCGCGTGTCTTCACCGATCACCGCCGGATGCTTGATGAGGTGCGGGCCGATGTGGTCGTGACGGCAGGCGTCTACGGCGACCGGGGCCGGATCGTCGTCGACGCGTTGGACGCCGGCTGCCATGTGCTGGCGGACAAGCCCTTGTGCACCACCCTCGACGAGGTCGATGCCATCGCCTCGGCGGCCCGGCGCAGCGGACGTCAGGTGGTGCTGATGCTGGAGAAGCGGTACTACCCGGAGACGCTCGCCGCGCTCGACCTGGTGCGGGCGGGCACACTCGGGAAGATCACCGGCGTGCTGTCCTCCGCGCCGCACAAGCTCAACCGGCCCCAGCGGCCCGGCTGGTTCTTCGACCGGGCCCGCTACGGAGGCATCCTGGCCGACCTGGTCGTCCACGACATCGATGCCGCCTTGTGCTTCACCGGCCTCACCACCGGCACCGTGCGGGGAAACGTCGTCGGCACGGTGCCGGGGACGACGGACTTCGCCCCCTACGGCGTCGCGACCTTCACGGGCGCGGATGTCCTGGTCACGACCGAGGTCAGCTGGATGACCCCGGCGGCCTCCGCGGTGCACGGCGACTACCGGATGCGGCTGGTCGGCACCCGCGGCACAGCCGATCTGCTGTGGGCCCGTCGCCGCCTGGTGGTGACCACCGACGAGGACGCCACGCACGACGTCGAACTGCCCGAGGGCTTTCGGCCCGCCCAGCTCCCCCTGCGAGCCCTGGCACAGGGCGAGGCACCCGACATCTCCACCGGTCACAGCCTTCTGGCCACCCGGCTGGCGCTGCTGGCTCAGCAGTCCGCCGACGCCGGTGGTACGAGCATCGCCTGGTCGGCGCCCCCCGCCCCTTCCCTCTGACCCTCCCCTCCAACGCCTTGTGCGTGAGCCGCGCAAACCTCAGTACCTCTCGAAAGTGACGGAACAACCATGCGTTTCGCCTTGCTGGGCGCCGGTGTCATCGGTGCCGTACATGCCCGGTTGATCAGCACGCTCCACGAGAGCGACCCCCGGACCGAGCTCGCCGCCGTCATCGACAGCGACCTGGACAAGGCCACGACGCTGGCCGAGGAGCACAATTCCCGTGCCTATGCCGACGCCGCCGAGGCGTACGCCGCCGAGGAGATCGACGCGGTCGCCGTGTGTCTGCCCAGTGCCCTGCACGCGGACGCGGCGATCGAGGCGCTGAACGCGGGCAAGCACGTACTCATCGAGAAGCCCGTGGACATCACGCTGGACGCGGCCGATCGGATCATTGCCGCCCAGCGTCGCAGCGGCCGCACGGTGTCCGTCATAAGCCAGCGCCGCTTCCAGCCGCCGGCGGCGTTCATCAAGGACGCCGTGGACGCGGGACGGCTGGGACGCACCACCTCCGGGATCGCCGAGTCGGCGTTCTTCCGCCCGCAGGCCTACTACGAATCCGGTGACTGGCGCGGCACGGCGGCGGTCGACGGCGGCGGCGCGCTGATGAACCAGGGCATCCACGCCCTGGACCTGCTGCTGTGGATGCTGGGCAAGCCGGTGCAGGTCAGCGCGCAGACCGGTCGGGTGGCCCACCAGGACATCGAGGTGGAGGACCTGGCGGCGGCCACCATCCGGTTCGAGAACGGCGCGGTGGGACTGCTGCTGGCCAGCACCGCTGCCTATCCCGGCCTTCCGGTTCGGCTGTCGGTCCACGGCGACCGGGGAACCGCGGTGATGGCCGACGACCGGCTGGAGTATGTCCACTTCTCGGACCACGTCCCCGCGCCGCCGCCGTCCGAGGAGCCGCTGCGCGACGGCTGGAGCCTGGTCGACAACGCGCACCTGGCTCAGTACGAGGACTTCGTGGCCGCGATCCGTACCGGTCGCGAACCGGGCGTCACGCTCGCGGCGGCGCGCCGCTCGCTCGCGGTCGTCCTGGCCGTCTACGAATCCGCCCGCACCGGCCGCCCCGTCGACCTCCAGGAGAGCTGAACCATGAGCGAAACACTGCGCATCGCGATCGTCGGCACCGAGAACAGCCACGCCGAGGAGATCCTCCACTGCCTCAACGTCAAGAGAATCTCCCCGCAGGTCCGGGTGGTCGCCCTCGTCGGCCCCGACGACGAACGCAACCGGGAACTGGCCGCGCTGGGCGGCGACCTGCCCGTCGTGGCCACCTCGGCCGAGCTGATCGACTCCGTCGACGCCCTGATCGTCACCAACCGCGACGGCGCCGCGCACCGGGCGGAGGCGGTGCCGTACCTGGAGGCGGGCAAGCCGGTCTGGGTGGACAAGCCGCTGGCTGCGAGCGTCCGGGACGCGCAGGCGATCATCGAGGCGGCCGACCGTGGTGGGGCGCCGATGACCTCGTACTCGGCAGTGCGATGGGTACCCGACGCCGACCGGGTCGAGGAGGCCGCCACCGGCATCGGTGACATCCAGACCGTCACCGTGACCGGCCCGGCCGACCCGGACAGCGAACACAGCGGGATCTTCTTCTACGGCATTCATGCCGCCGACCTCGCCCAGCGCCTGGCCCCGGGCACCCCGGGACCGGTGGAGGTGGAACGGGTGGCGGGCACCGTCGTGGCCCGGTACCGCAGCCCGGCAGGCGTGCTGGTCACGCTGCAGATGGTCACCCCCACCGAGGCCGGGCGGGTGCCGTTCCACGTCGAGATCGTGGGCCGGTACGGGCTGGTCGGCCGCGACATCGAGCTGAACGCCGACTACGTGGAGCCGGGCCTGAAGGTCTTCCTGCAGATGCTCGAGACCGGCAGGCCGCCGCTGTCCACCGAGACGCTGCTGGCTCCGATCACCGTCCTGGAGCAGATCAGCGCCGCTTTGTAGGGCGGCACGCCCACTTCACTGCCTTTCACCGATGGAGACCAGCGATGGACGCAAAGATTGTCAGAACGACGGCGGCGGCCGCGGCCGCCGGACTGCTGATGGCCGGTTGTTCAACCGGCTCCGGCAGCGGAAACGAATCCCTGTCCGGCGGCCCGGAGAAGGGCACCGTGCGGGTGTGGTTCATGAAGGACTCGATCCCGCAGCCCGCGCAGGACTACCTCAAGTCCCAGTTCGAGAAGCAGCACCCCGGCTCCACTCTCAAGATCGAGATCCAGCAGTGGGACGACATCGTCGCCAAACTGCAGACCTCGATGGCCAGCGAGAAGGAAACACCCGACATCGTCGAGATCGGCAACACGACGTCGTCGACCTTCGCCAGCATCGGCGCCTTCGCCGACCTGAGCCCCATCTATCAGGAGCTCGGCGGCGAGAAGCTGATCCCCAGCTTCGTCGAGGCGGGCACATCGGGCGGAAAGAAGTACGCGCTGCCGCTGTACGGCGGGGCGAGCGTCATCTACTACCGCAAGGACCTGTTCGAAAAGGCGCACGTGGCTCCGCCCGGGACGCTGGGCGAACTGGTCGCTGCCGCGCAGAAGGTGAAGGCGGCCAACCCCGACAAGCGCAAGAACTTCCAGGGCATCTACCTGCCGGCCGCCGACAACCACTTCATGGAGGCGTGGATCTTCTCCCACGGCGCCAACTACGCCAAGCAGAACTCCGACGGCACCTGGAAGGGCACGCTCGACACCCCCCAGGCCAAGGCCGGGTTCGACATGCTGCAGCAGTTGTGGAAGACCGCTGCTCTGGGAGCGCAGGACTCCTCCGAACAGGGTGCGGCGCCCTGGGTGCCCTACAACAACGGCGAGGTCGCGATCATGTCCGGCCGTACCTTCGCCGAGCAGAACATCTCGGCGGAGATGAAGAAGAACACCGCGGTGATGGCGATCCCGCCGGTCGAGCCGGGCGGTGTGGGCCACTCCTTCTCCGGCGGCTCCAGCGTCGGCATCTCGGCGAAGTCGCAGGTCAAGTCGCTGTCGCAGGACGCGCTGAAGCTGATCTACAGCAAGGAGTTCCAGACCCGGGTCGCCGCACAGGGCTGGATCCCGGGCAACATCGCCTACGCCGACGCGGTCCCCGAGGGAATGGCCAGCGGGCAGCTGCAGCAGCAGATCGCCGCGAGCTCCGTGCTCACCCCGTCCGCGGAGAACTGGGCGGTGGTCCAGGGCAACAACATCCCTGCCGACTTCTGGGCGCAGCTGGCCCGCGGCGGATCCGCCGAGAAGCTGGCCAAAGCCACGGACGGCAAGATCGAGGAAGTCCTGAACAAGAAATGACCACCGCTCCGAAGGATGTTTCCGCGCCGCCCGACCGGCGCCGGCCCAGAACCTCCGTGACGCCGTATCTGCTGGCGGCGCCGATGTTCCTCGCCGTCATTGTGGCCCTCGGCTATCCGCTGGTCCGGCAGCTCCTCATGTCTTTCCAGGAGTTCGGGCTGCGCCAGCAGTTCGGTCAGCCGCCCGCATGGGTGGGGCTGGACAACTACAAGACCGTGCTCAGCGACCCGGCGATGCTCAAGGTCCTCGTCCGCTCCATCGCGTTCTGCCTCGTCTGCATGAGCCTGACCATGGTGATCGGGGTGGGCCTCGCCGCGTTGATGACGGCGATCAGCCGGTGGGCCCGACTGATGCTGCAGGTCTGCCTGCTCCTGGTGTGGGCCATGCCCGTCATGGTCACCATGACCGTGTGGCAGTGGCTGTTCGACAGCCGCTACGGCGTCGTCAACTGGCTGCTGTCCCACCTGGGCATATCCGGGATGGAGGGGCATGCCTGGACAGCGGATCCGATGGGATTGTTCACGGTGGCCGCGCTGATCGTGATCTGGATGAGCATCCCGCTGGTGGCGTTCATGAGCTATGCGGGCCTGAGCCAGGTGCCCGCCGAGGTCATGGAGGCGGCCTCCTTGGACGGGGCTTCCGCCTGGCGCCGCTTCAGAAGCGTGACTCTGCCGCTGGTGCTGCCCGTCATCATGATCGTCGGACTGCTGCAGATCGTCTGGGACCTGCGGGTGTTCACCCAGATCTACGTCCTGCAGCAGAGCGGCGGCTCCACCGAGGACACCAACCTGCTGGGCACGGCCGTCTACCGGCTCGGCATCGGTCAGGGCAACTACGGTGTCGCCTCCGCTCTGGCGACCGTCGTTCTGCTGCTCACCTTGCTGCTGACCTGGAAGTACATCGCCACGCTGCTCAAGCAGCAGAAGGAGGCGACGGACCGATGAGCGCATCCACCATGGCCCGCACCAGCGGCCCGGCCAATCCCCCGGCCTCTCCCGCCGGCGGGCCCCATCCTCCGACCAGCGCGCAGAGGCGGCGCACCCGTCGACGCTCCGCGCTCAACGCACTCGCGGTGCTGGCCGCCCTGGTGTGGGTCTTCCCGGTGTACTGGATGGTCAACACCGCGTTCGTGCCGACATCCGAACTGTTCGGCCTCACCCCGAAGTTCGTGCCGTTCCCCGGCACCTTCAAGCACTTCTCCGGGGTCCTCCAGGACGACAAGTTCTGGTCGGCCCTGCGGACGAGCGCCGCTGTCACCTCGGTGGTGGTCGTCCTCGCCGTGCTCTTCGGGTTCATGGCGGCGGTGGCCGCCAGCCGGTTCCGCTTCAAGGGCCGCGGCGCACTGGTCATGCTGGTGATCGTCGTGCAGATGCTGCCGGCCGAGGCGCTGTTCATCTCTCAGTTCCGGATGCTGGACGACTGGAATCTGCTCAGCACCGTCACCGGCCTGTCGCTCCTGTGTCTGGGCGGGAACGTGCCGTTCACGATGTGGCTGCTGCGCGGCTTCATCGACAACATTCCCGCGGAGCTGGAAGAGGCGGCCATGGTCGACGGCTGCAGCCGGGTAGGCGCGTTCTTCCGCGTCACCCTGCCCCTGCTGGGACCGGGGCTGGTCACCTCGTCGGTCTTCGCGTTCCTGCACACCTGGAACGAGTACAACCTGGCCCTCATCGTCATGACGAAGACGGACCACGCGACGCTGCCGCTGTGGCTGCGCAGCTTCAGCAGCGAGACCTCCGCCACCGACTGGGGCGGCGTCATGGCCGGCTCCGCCCTGATCGCCGTACCGGTGATCGCCCTGTTCATGTCGGTCCACTCCCGGATGAGCTCGGGCCTGGTGGCGGGGGCGGTCAAGGGATGATGCACGGACGACTCCTCGACGGGCGCACGGCCCGCGTCATCACCGACGCCCATGGGCGCATCCGCTCGGTCGAAAACGGTGGACCGAACGGGCCGGAACGCCTGCCCATTCTGCTCCCCGGCCTGGTAGATCTCCAGGTCAACGGCTATGGCGGCCATGACGTCAACGCCGACGACATCACCGTCGACACCGTTCACCGGCTCGCCGAGGCCCTCTGGGCCGCGGGGACCACGACGTTCTTCCCCACCGTCATCACCGCCGGGGAAGACAAGATCGTCCACGCGCTGGAAACCATCGCGGCCGCCGTACGCTCCGATCCGCTGCTCGCCCACTCCGTCGCCGGCATCCATGTCGAAGGGCCCTATCTGTCCGCGGCGGACGGGGCGCGCGGTGCGCATGACGCACGGCATCTGCGCGACCCCGACACCGCCGAACTGGCCCGCTGGGTCGCCGCCTCCGACGGGCTGCTGCGCATCGTGACCCTGGCGCCCGAGCGGGCGGGGGCGACCGCGTACATCGAGGCCGCGATGCGCGCCGGTGTCCTGGTGTCGATCGGGCACTGTGCGGCCGAACCCGATCAGATCCACCGTGCGGCGGCGGCCGGGGCATCGCTGTCCACCCATCTGGGCAACGGCATCCAGCCCCTGCTGCCGCGCCACCCCAATCAGATCTGGTCGCAACTCGCCGACGACCGGCTGTCCGCCTCATTCATAGCCGACGGACACCATCTGCCCGCCGACGCCCTGACCGCGATGATCCGTGCCAAGGGGATATCACGTTCCTTCCTGGTCAGCGACTCGGCGGCCCTGGCGGGTTCCCCGCCCGGCACCTACACCACGGCGGTCGGCGGCCGGGTGAGCGTCACCGACGAGGGCGGCCTCGTCCTGGCCGGCAGCACACTGCTGGCCGGATCGGCGGCCTGCTTGCTGGACTGCGTGCGCTGGGCGCGCACGCACACCCCGCTGAGTGACGAGGACCTCCTGTCGCTGGCGGCGGCCAACCCCGCGCAACTCGCCGGCCTCGCGGACCGGGCCAGCCTTACGGCCGACGCAGCCGCCGATCTGGTGTTCCTGGACGACGACTTCCGGGTCCTGAAGACGGTGGTCGCCGGCACGGTCGTCCACCGCGCCGACCACACCTCGCAGCTCTGAATCAACTCTTCCCACCAAGAGAACGGAGTATCACCGTGCGCAGAGGCAGAAGGCTCTGGAGCCTGGGACTGGCTCTTGCCTGTACGACCGCTGCTTGGCTGGTACCGACCGGCACCAGCCAAGCAGCCACCACCCCCGTGATCTCCATCGAGTCACCCGGCGACGGGGCCACCGTCCAGGGCCGCACGATGACCGTGCACGGCCGCTACGCCGAGACCAGTGACCTGAAGCTGGTCGTCGACGCACAGCAGACCGTCCCGGTCACCACCGATCCGGACAACGGCACGTGGTCGGCCACCGTGGACATCAGCGACAAGGACGGCACCCTCGGCCTGGCCGCGTACGGCAAGAACAACCAGACGCTGTACACGCAGTGGTCCTCGTTCCTGTCGGTCGACGTCCACAACCCCGCCGCCGCCAAGCCGGCCGTGCGCATCGTCTCCCCGCGCATGTCCGACAAGGTCCGCGGCACCACCCTGCGCTCCGTCATCGAGGTGACCTCCGGGAAGAGGCTGCGCAGCGTGCAGGTGCGGGCCAACGGCGGCTCCTGGAAGTCGGCTTCACGCGTCCCCGGCTCGCCGAACCGGTACGCGGCGCTGCTCGACGTGCGCTCCCTGACCCCCGGTTTCGCCGGCCTCGAGGCACGGGCCACCGACCGGAGCGGCCGGGTCGGCACCTCGACCTCCACCTATGTCTCGCTCGGCGGCGCGACGCCCGCCCCGCGGCAGAACTACGACCAGGACCGCGCCATGTGGGTGTGGGAGCAGAACTCCTACCCGGCGGTGTTCGACACCGCCGCCCGCGACCGGCTCGGGAGGATGATGGACGACACCACCACCTTCCCCGGCTCGGCGCCGGTCCGGACCCTCTACCTCGGTGTGGACGACTACCAGGGCAAGGACATGCTGCGCGAGGCGCGCCCGCAGGTGGCCTCGTTCATCCGCTGGGCACGCGGCCGCGGCTATCACGTCCAGGCGGTCGTCGCCGCCGGCACCGTCCCGCCGTATCTGGGCGTCCTGCCGCAGTACCAGGACCACGCCGTCCGCGAGTTCCAGAAGGTTCTGGACTACAACCTGGCCGCCCCCGCGGACGCGCGCTTCGACGGCGTGAACGTCGACATCGAGCCCTACATCCTGCCGCAGTGGAAGGAGCCGGACTCGGGCAACATCCCTGTCGTCTGGCTCGACCTGCTGGAGAAGCTCGTCCACCTGCGCGACGCCTCCGGCCAGCCGCTGCTGTTCGGGCCCGCCATCCCCAGCTGGTTCGACTCCTCCACTGCCTGCTGCACCGCCGTCACCTGGCACGGCAAGACCGCCCCGCTCAGCGACCACGTGCAGGATCTCAGCGACTACGTCTCGCTGATGGACTACGTCGACCACGCCGACGGCCCCGGCGGCATCATCGCGCGCGCGGCCCACGAGGTCGCCTACGCCCGCCAGATCGGCAAGCCGGAATCGGTGGTGATCGGCGTCGAGACCAAGGACCTCACCGGTGGCGGCGACCCGCAGACGGTCACCTTCTGGGAAGAGGGCCGCACTTACATGGAGGCCGAACTGGCCAAGGTCTACGCCGCCTACGCCCCGGACGAGCAGTACTTCGCCGGCATCGCCATGCACCACTACCAGAGCCTGCTCATCCTTCCCTCCGTGCAGGGCGGCGGCGGGGTCACCTATCCGCAGGAGTAGTCCCCGCATGCGATTGCTCAACCAAGCGACGGCCGGGGCCCCCTCGCGGGCCCCGGTGCGGATCATCCATTTGGGGCTCGGCGCCTTCCACCGCGCACACCAAGCCTGGTACACCCACCGGGCCGACGATGAGCACCAGTGGGGCATCGCAGCCTTCACCGGTCGCCGCCCGGCCGCCGCACATGCGCTGGCGGCACAGAACGGCCTGTACTCGGTGATCGAGCGCTCCGCCGCGCAGGACCGTGTCGAGCTGGTGGGCTCCATCACCGAGGCTCACGACGGGGCCGACCGGATGCGGCTGCGCATGCTCGCGGCGTCCCCGCAGACCGCCGCGGTCACGCTGACGGTCACCGAGGCCGGCTACCACCTGGGCGCCGACGGCGAGTTGGACTTGTCCGCGGCGCCCGTACGGCACGATCTGCAGGCCCTGCGCAGAGGGACGGACGGCTCCCTGGTCACGGCCCCCGCGCGCCTGCTCGACGCTCTGTCCGCGCGCCGCCGTGCCGGAGTCGGCGGCGTGGCGGTCATCTCCTGCGACAACCTGCCCGGCAACGGAGCGGTGACGCACCGAGCGGTCCGCAGCCTCTCCGCCGCACTGGACGAGGAGCTGGCCGACTGGATCGATGCCCGGGTCAGCTTCGTCAGCACGTCGGTCGACCGCATCACACCGGCCACCACTGACATCGACACCGACCTGGCATCGGCACACCTGGGTCTGCGCGACCTGAACACGGTGGTCACCGAGCCGTTCCACAGCTGGGTCCTGGCCGGCCGCTTCCCGGCCGGGCGCCCGCCATGGGAGCGGGCGGGCGCCTTGTTCGTCAACGACATCGGCCCCTATGAGCGGCGCAAGCTGTGGCTGCTGAACGGGGCACATTCGCTGCTCGCCTACACGGGCCTCGCCCGGGGCCACACAACGGTGGCCGAGGCCATCCGCGATCCCGGCTGCGAGAGGGCGGTGGACGATCTGTGGGACGCCGCCGCCCGCCACCTGGACGACGACCGGCTCGACATTCCCGCCTACCGCCGGCAGTTGCTGGCCCGCTTCCGCAATCCGCGCATCGCCCACCGTCTGGCCCAGATCGGCATGGACGGCAGCACCAAACTGCGCGCCCGCCTCCTGCCGGTGGTCCGTGCCGAACAGGCCGCCGGACATGACCCCGAACCCGCCCTGCGCTGCGCGGCGGCCTGGGCCGAATACGTGCTCACGGCACCCGACCCCGCAGCCCTGCCCGACTCCGCTGCCCCCGCTCTGGCCCGTGCCTGCGCCTTGGCGGGCGACAACCGTCGCCTGGCGGCGCTCCTCTCCGTGATCAGCCCGGCCTGGGGAGAGGATCCGGCGATCCTGACCGCCGTGAACCGGCTCCGCCACTCCCCACAACCCAGAAGGTAGACATGCGCATCACCTCGGCCGACATCATCGTCACCAGCCCCACCCGCAACTTCGTCACCCTCAAGATCACCACTGACGAGGGCATCACCGGCCTCGGCGACGCCACCCTCAACGGCCGCGAACTCGCCGTCGCCGCCTACCTGCGCGACCATGTCGCCCAGCTGCTCATCGGCCGCGACCCGCACCGCATCGAGCACACGTGGCAGTACCTCTACCGCGGCGCCTACTGGCGACGCGGCCCGGTGACGATGGCGGCCATCGCAGCCGTCGACATGGCGCTGTGGGACATCAAGGGCAAGGCCACAGGCATGCCCGTCTACCAGCTGCTCGGCGGCGCTTCCCGCACCGGGCTGA
Source organism: Streptomyces sp. NPDC056061 (assembly GCF_042266885.1). Taxonomy (NCBI): domain Bacteria; kingdom Bacillati; phylum Actinomycetota; class Actinomycetes; order Kitasatosporales; family Streptomycetaceae; genus Streptomyces; species Streptomyces sp. NPDC056061. The sequence continues at coordinate 170,589 of NZ_JBHJWQ010000012.1, forward strand.
TGACCTACGGCCACGCCTCCGGCCGAGACCTGCCCGAACTGTTCGACTCGGTGCGCCGGCACATCGAGGAAGGCCACCAGGCCGTACGGATCCAAAGCTCCGTCCCCGGCATCAGCGCGTTGTACGGAGTGGCGGCACAACCCCAGGCCAGCGGCGTGCGCTATGACCACGAACCGGCCGGGCGGGGCAGCCGTCCGCCCGAGGAGGTCTGGAACACCCGCGCCTACCTGCACCACTTGCCCACCGTCTTCGAGGCTGTACGCAACGAGTTCGGCCCGGACCTTCCGCTGCTGCACGACGGCCACCACCGGATGACACCGATCCAGGCGGCCAAGCTCGGCAAAGCCCTGGAGCCCTACGACCTGTTCTGGCTGGAGGACAGCACACCCGCCGAACACCAGGAAGCCTTCCGCCTGATCCGCCACCACACCACCACCCCACTGGCCGTGGGCGAGGTGTTCAACCACGCGGCCGACTTCCAGACCCTGCTCACCGAACGGCTCATCGACTACGTACGGGCAGCCGCAACCCACTTCGGCGGCATCACCCCGCTGCGCAAGATCATGGACACCGCGGCCGAATACCAGATCAAGTCGGGCTTCCACGGCCCCACCGACATCTCCCCCGTCGGCCTGGCCGCCCAAGCCCACCTGGGCCTGGCCATCCACAACTTCGGCATCCAGGAGTACATGGGCCACAGCGAGGCCACGCAGTCGGTCTTCCGCCAGTCGATGACGTTCGAGGACGGCCTGCTCCACCCCGGCGACACCCCCGGACTCGGCGTGGAGCTGGACGAGGAAGCCGCCGCAGCCCACCCGTACCAGCAGGCGTACCTGCCCTACAACCGGCTTGCCGACGGCACCATTCACGACTGGTGACCCCGAGGCGCGGCAGCCCGGCCCACCGCTGCCGGCACCACGACCCCGGTCCCCCGGCCACGCGGTGCCGCCATGGGCCGAGCCGGAGCAGTCGTCCGGGCGCCGGTCTGCTGTCGCCCGTTCCGTCTCAGCGTCTTCGGCGTCACCGGGGCCGAAATCCCGGCAGTGTCGGCCGCGCGTCGGCCGAGGCCGGCCGACGGCCCGCATGCGCTACAGTTGATCTTGGCAGTTCGCATCAACTCGTCGCGGCTGACACTGCGTTGGTGGTCCAAGGAAAGACGCCCCGCTTCCTGCGGGGAGATGCAGGTGCAAGGCCTGCCCGGCGCTCACTCACGGAGCCCTTCCCCCCGCCGGGGGAAGGGCTCCGTCACGTTCTCCGCATGCCCCCGAAGAACTTCCGCGCGGCCGTTGCCCACGAAGGCCCCCAGCGCCTGTCGCGAAAATTGACCAAGGTCGCACATGTCGACTACTCAGCCTTGCGTCTGCGACTCCGGTCACGCTCTCCGAGTCGCCTGATTCGCCAGGCAGACAGGCAGGCAGGCAGGCAGCGGATGGTGGGCCTCCGTCACGAGTCCTGCCGAGGGCGGGAGCGACCTGATGCGTCGTGACATCCTCGCTCGCGCCGACGGCGGGGATCTCCTCCAGGCCGAAAACCCAGACGCCTCCGGAGGAACTTCCGGGGTTGTTCACCTCACTCATCTGCACGACGATGCCAGGCGCGTCGTGAAATGGGGGACTCCGACGGGACGGTTCCAGCCCAAGGAGCAGGGGCGTGACCGGCAGCCGGCCGCCTGCGTGGTCGTCCTGCCCCACTGCCGGCTGCCGGTCCTGCCCCACTGAGGGCTACCGCTTCGCCGGGGCGGTGCCGCAGAACTCCGCCTCGATCAGCTTCTGGGTGTCACCGGTCCAGTCGGCGTTGAAGTTCGCGGCGAGGGAGTGCTCCCCGTCCCGGGTGACCTGGGCCTCGGAATGGGACCCGTGGATGCCGCCGCCGTGCCCCCAGACCTCCTTGCCGCAGCTCAGCTTCTGCTGCATGAGACCGAGCCCGTAGCCGACGCCGGGCAGGTCGGGAGATACCTGGACGGTGCTGGTCATCTCCTTCATCTCGGCCGCCGGAAGCAGCCGGCCCTTGAGCAGCGCACGGTAGAAGGTCTGCAGGTCGTTCGCATCGGAGACCATCTCGCCGGCGGCCCCGGCGATGCTCGGATTGAGCTCGGTGACGTCGTACGTGGGCCCGCCGGTCTCGTCGGAGAGCTTGGAGTAGGCGCGGGAGTTCGGCTCGGGCATGCGGGAGTCGGTGCCGGGCGCGGAGGTGGCACGCAGCTTGAGCGGCTTGACGATCCGGTTCTCGATCGCCTTGCCGTAGGGACGTCCGGTCACCTTCTCGACGACCATCCCGGCCAGGACGAAGTTGGTGTTGGAGTAGTTCCAGTTGCTCCCGGGGGCGAAGTCGGGCTCGTGCGCCATCGCGACGGCGACGAGCTGCTTCGGGGTCCAGGTGTCGTAACGGTGCTGCAGGAAGCCGGGACCGAAAACCCTCTCCTGGAAGGCCGGGTCCTCGGTGTAGCTGTAGATGCCGCTGGTGTGGTTGAGGAGCTGGCGGACGGTGATCTTCCGCCCGTCGTTCCCGTGCCCGCGCACCACACCGGGCAGCCACTTCTCGACGGGGTCGTCGAGGTCGAGCCGTCCCTCGGACTGGAGCTGGAGCAGGACGGTGGCGGTAAAGGTCTTGGTGATGGATCCGACCCGGAAGCGATCGCTCCCCTTCCGCTCCCCCGCGGTGCCGACCCAACGGGCCTTTCCGTCACGGGCCTGCGCAACGGCCCCGGGCACACCCTCGGCGACGGCCGCGTCCAGGGCCTGCTGGGTGGTGGCGTGGGACGGCTCGGCCGGGGGCGCGGCGGCGACGGCGGGCGCGGCGAGCACGGTGGCGGCGATCCCGGCGACGAGCCCGGCGGCGAGGAGGGTACGGACGGTACGTGCGGCTGACATGCGGACTCCCGTGATCGTGAACTGCGGTCACGGGAGGGGACTGCGAGAGGCGAGCGGCGGGTTGATCCCGGTCGTGACGGTTGAGCCGTTTTCAGCCGTTCGCCGGATCGGTCGGGTGCGAGCGGCCCAACAGCCGTCCGCACCTGCGGGGATGAGGGGGTGGGACCTACCCGGGGCCGCCCGGCGAGTTGCGCGCACCGACCGTCCCGCAGCCCGGAGAGCCGGTCGAGGTGGCCGAGAAACCCCGGAGAGCCGGCCTACGTGTCGCGATGCGGGCCGGCCCTCGGGACGGCCGCCGACATGAAGTGGAGCGCTCGGGGGTGAGGAGCTCGTGGACGTACGGGCGGGACCGGCAGGGAGCTTCTTGCGGCGTACTCTGACCGCTGCACGAGGGGGCACACATGGTTTTCCGGTTCACCGCAAGCGATCTACCACTGTTCCTGTGCGCGATCGGCATGACGGCACTGGCGATCGCATGTTTCGCGCTGAGCGTCCACGCACTGGTCCATGGACGGATGCCCGGCCATCGGCTGCAGGCAGACGGCTTGGGCGCTCGGAGCCGCCGAGCAGAACGCTCGTCCGCCATCGATCGCGCTCAGTCACAACGGGTGTGCGGAGTACTCCATCTGGTGGGTGGGCGCGAGGCTCAGCGTGTCTGATCAGCAGTCGGCGGACTCGGCCCGGCGCGGCACAGGCGTCGGCGGCCGGCCTGCTGCGAAGTCTCGGCCACCAGGGAAGCAGGAGCTGGTGACGGCTTCCCGGCATCGGCTTCACCCATCGGTCGTGGTTGGTAGCCTCCCGGGATGACCGCGACATTCGACGCAGCTGTCCGCGCCCGCCTGCAAGCCCCCAACATCTGGTACGTCGGCACGGTGTTCGCCGATGGAGCACCGCAGGTCAGCCCGATGTGGGTGGATCTGGAAGGGGAGGGGGAGCTGTCGTTCAATACCTCGGTGGGACGAGTGAAGGAGGAGAACCTGCGCCGTGACCCCCGTGTCTATCTCTCGCACGCGGACGCCACCGACCCATTCGACCGAGTGCAGATCAGTGGTGTGGTGGCCCGCTTCGTCGAGGGCGAGGAGGCGCACGACCGGATGGACCGACTGACCCGCAAATACCTGGGCAGCGCACGCTTCGAGTGGATCATGCCGGGAGAGCAGCGGATCGCGGTGATCGTGCGCCCGGTCAAGGTGCGGCACATCGTCGGGGTCGAACGGTTCCGGCGCGGCGGACCCGTCCCCGCTCCCTGACCGGCACCCCCCTCGTGGCAATCCTCGCCACCGGCACGGCTTCGCCCCGCCCGTGAGAGGACAACCGCTCTGCCCGCCGACTCAAGCGTTCACTCGCCAGCTGAAAAGCTCAGTCACGGCTCAGGACTCCGTACGGGCACGCCACTCGTCGAACTGCTCAAGCGTGCGGACATGGTCGTCCAGGACCGACCGGTAGATGTCGAAGCTCTTCACGGACCTGCCGTACTCGGCACGGCCGGCCCAGGCCTGCTTGATACCGAGAATCGCCGCCCGGGTTTCCGGAGTGAGGCGCGGAGGCAGAGCCTTGAGATGCGCGAGGTCGGGCTGTCGGTCGGGGTCGTCGACGAACCAGATGTCCAGGTTCCAGTCCTGGCCCTGCACCGAGCGACAGTCCACACCGAGATAGAGCCCGTCGGGGTAGCCCGGGTCGGTGTTCCACTCCCCGGTGTCGTCGCGGAACCGGACCTGCCGGACTCTCCGATGCCGCGCCAGTTGCGCGCCGATCCCGGCAACGACGTCAAGGGTCCGAGGTCCGAGCCGAGGACAGACCACGGTGACATCCAGATCGCGACGGACCATCAAACCGAGGGCGTAACTCCCCACCCGTACCGGCCGATCGACGCCTGACAGCAGTTCGTCCAGCCGCAGATCGGCGCCGACCGCATCCGCCGCAGACCGTAGCGCGTCCTGTTGCTGCACGAGTTCCTCCGTCGCCACCACACGACCATTCTCGCAGAGGACGAGAAACGGCCGCTCCGGTGCTCGTGGGGTGTGCTCCCTCACCAGCACCTGGATGAGGGCCGCGAACAGCGTCTCTTCACACCCCGCGGACGCACCTTCGACGGCGGGATCAACGGCCGCACCGGCGAGGTGACCTCGGTGGCGATGGCCCCGGACGACACCTGGCTCGCCCGCCTCGACAAGGCGGTGCGTCCCCGAGGGAACCGGCTACATGCATGCACCGGCAGCCGAGTACGGCAGTGCCGTCCGCGCGGGCGGCGAGGAGGAACTGAAGCTTCCCCTTGATCGTGGACACCTGGAGACTGGGATCTTGAGGTGCCAGAGGACGTAGCACCAGGTGGGAAGCAAGTACACGAAGCGGTACACCGAGGAGTTCAAGCGGGACGCGATCGCGCTCGTCGATTCCTCGGGCAAGACGGTCACCGCCGTCGCCCGGGAGCTCGGCATCAGCTCGGAATCTCTGCGAGGCTGATGCCGCCGGGCCAAGGCGGACCGGGGCGAGAATGAGTCCGGTGAGCTGACCAGCGCCGAACAGGTCGCCCGCTCCTCCTACTACGCCTGGCGCGAGGGCGGGGCCGCCCGCCGCGCTCGTCAGGCCGCCGACAACGCGCTCGCGCATGAGATCACCGTGCTGCACATCGCCTCCCGCCACACCTACGGTGTCCCGCGCATCCACGCCGAACTGCGCCGCCTGGGCCGACGGGTGAACCGCTAGCACGTCGCCCGCGTGATGCATGACGCGACATCCGCGGCGTCAGCCGGCGCAAGAGGCGTTCGCTGACCCGGCCGGATGTGAAGGCGAAGCCGGCCCCCGGACCTGATCGGCCGCGACTTCCATGCCGAGCGTCCAGGGACCGAGCCGGTGGGTGACATCACATCACTTACGACCTGGGGAGCAATAGGGAGTGGATCAGCGAGCGGCGTCATGCGGCTTCGAATCCAAGGCGGAGGAGGGAGGCGACGTGGAGCGTCGGTGACCGACGACAACGCGGGAGGCGGAGTCGCAGGGCGTAGGGAGCCCGCTCCCTATTGCTCCCCAGGTCGTTACCTGCCCACCGCCGAGGGCTGGCTCCATCTCGCCTGCCGGCTGGGCCTGGCCACCCGCGAGGTCGTCGGCTGCGCCATGGCCGACCACCACCGCGCCGGGCTCGTCGTCGATGCACTCGACATGGCCCACGGCCGGGGCGGACCGGAGTCCGGCTGTGTGATCCACAGCGATCGCGGCAGCGAATATACGTCGACCTGGTTCCGGGAAAAATAGGGAAGTTGGGGCTGCGGCAGAGCTGCGGACGCACCGGATCATGCTTCGACAACGCTGCCGCGGAGAGCTTCTGGGCCCTGCTCAAAGAAGAGATCGGCATCCGCACCTGGCCCGACCGGGCCACCGCCCGCGCGGAGGTCCTCAACTTCATCGAGACCTTCCACAACCACCGCCGCCTGCGCAAGCACAAGACCTTCGGCTGTCTCACCCCGACCGGGACCAGGCAGCGGCATCAGCACGCCCTCGCGGCATAACGATCACGTGTCCGAGATCACGGGGAACCTTCAGCCTCCCTGCGGACCTCCGACCCGGACATCTACGCGGCCGGCGATGTGGCCAACGCCCTTCACCCTATGTTGGGCAAGCACATCCATGTGGAGCACTGGGCCAACGCCCTTCACCAGCCTGGGACGGCCGCGCGGTCGATGCTGGGCGGGCCCGTGTTCTACGACCGCCTCCCGTACTTCTTCACCGACCAGTACGACCTGGGCATGGAGTACGTGGGCTACGCCGAGCCCGGTAGTTACGAGGACGTGGTGGTGGTGCGCGGCGATCTCGCAAGCCGGGAGTTCATCGCCTTCCGGCTGGCCGGCGGTCGCGTCCTGGCCGGTATGAACGTCAACGTCTGGGACGTCAACGAAACGATCCAGCACCTGGTCCGCTCCGGCGAGCAGATCGACCGGGACAGGCTCGCCGACCCGGATCTTCCGCTGGAACTGCTGACTGCCGGGTGACGTACGGCCGCGGGCCGCTTCACGGGCTCGTCGGGCGCCCGCCCACAGGGGTGGGCAAGCCGGCGATGCCCCAGCGAGGCCGAGTCCCCTGTTTCATGCCCACTCACTCCGGCCGGTCGCGGCGCTTCAGTCGGCTCCGCTCGGTCAGGTCCGACGGACCCCGGCGTTGCCGATCCGGACGGTTGCCCGCGTTCCCATACCCGATGTGAGCCGCCGTGTCCTCGGATCTCATGACCGGGGGCGCCGGATCGGCAGGCGATCGCGGTTCCGGCGCGCATGACGCCACCGGTGCGGGCGTCGGCTGATGGCAGCAGGTCTTCGGTCGGGTCGAAGTGCAGTCCTTGTCCGCCTTCGCCTGCGGTCCAGTACGGACACCGCAGAAACTCTCCTGGCTCCAGGCACACTGCCAAGGGCTGTCCCGTAATCCCTGGCGGGCGCGCGACGACAGTTGCGGCACCTCGCCCCGTTGTCGGAACGTCCGCATACATCCAGTATGCGGACGCCCCTCCGCCTTGCGATGCACCACATCTGACGCCGCGCACCGGTCCACCACGGATTACGGGACAGCCCTTACCCGCCGCCGCAGTGAAACAACGAAGACTTCTCCGTGGGATTCGTTTCGCTGAATGGAATCCACTGTTTTCCCACTTAAAGTAACCCACCGGGCTACGCCTTCAAATACCCCCCGAGGGTGTAGCCCGGTCGCCTATCTGCCTGAAACAGGCCGATCGCGGATCGGTCTTGGATCACACTCGCCGGTGCGGCGGGGAATGCGTAGAAGGAACAATGGCCATGAATGCGAACTTCTCTGTGCTGGTCCGGCGGTCGCGCACGTGCCTGGCCGCTGTCGCCGTTGCCGGAGCACTGGGACTGCTCAGCGCGTGCGGCGGATCGTCGTCCAAACCAGCAGGAACACTGAGTCCCGGCACTGGCCAGACCCTGCCCGGAACGCCCGGTACCTCCGGAACGGGCGGTGTGGTCAGCCCACCGCCCATCACGCCCTCGACCTCACCCACCACCGGCCAATCGTCCGCTCCGGCCTCCGCCAACGCGGTGACGATCAAGAACTTTGCGTTCTCCCCGGCGAAACTGACGGTCAAGGCGGGCACGAAGGTGACCTGGACCAACACCGACCCCGACACTCACACGGTCACCAGCAAACAAGGATCGGGCGGGCCGCTGAAGTCGGCGGGCCTGGCCACCAACGCCACCTACAGCTACACCTTCACCAAACCCGGCACCTACGCCTATCACTGCAGCATCCACCCGTTCATGACCGCCACCGTGGAGGTGACCCCATGACCGTACCCACACGCGACTCCGACGGCGACGGCGACGGCAACGGCGACGGCAACGGCGAGCACGGCATGAACCGCCGTCAGCTCATGCGGCACACGGCCTGGTTCGGTGGCGCCGTCATCCTGACAGTCACCGGAGGAGAGGTGATCAGTCATATCCCCGGCTCGTCGGACCCCACCCCGGCAGGCAGCGCAGACCTGCGGTTCGTGCAGGTCTCCGACAGCCACATCGGCTTCCATGGCCCGGCCAACATGGATGTCGCCGGAACGTTCAGTGCAGCCCTCACTCAGGTCAACTCCCTGGGTTTTCGCCCCGACTTCGTCATGCACAGCGGCGACCTGACGCACCTTTCCACCCCCGCCCAGTTCGACCAGGTCAAGCAGATGCTGTCGCAGCTGCGCACGGACCGGATCTTCACCGTGCCGGGCGAGCACGACTCGATCGGAGACAACGGACGCGCATACCGACAAGCTTTCGCCAAAAACACCCTCGGCGACGGCTGGTACAGCTTCGACACCCATGGTGTGCACTTCATCGCGCTGGTCAACACTCTGCACCTTGAGCAACTCGGCCACCTGGGCAGCGATCAGATCGACTTCGTCCGCAAGGACATCGCCGGCCTGTCATCGGACACCCCTGTCGTCGTCTTCAGTCACATCCCGTTGTTCGCGATGTATCCGAAGTGGGGCTGGGGCACCAACGATGCGGTGCAGGTGCTGTCGATGCTGCGCCGCTTCTCCTCGGTCACGTGCCTCAACGGACACGTCCACCAGCTGTTCACCAAGACCGAGGGCAACATCACCTTCCACTCGGCCGCCCCCACCTGCTACCCGTTTCCCAAACCCGGCCACGGCCCCGGCCCCATTCCGCAGGTGCTGCCCGCCGGACGCCTCAAGGACGCACTCGGCATCCGCACCGTCAACTACCGGCAGGGCAGCCACGCACTGGCCGTCAAGGACGAGAAACTCACATGAACACCTGGAGTCTGCCCGCCCTGGCACTGCGCTTGGTGCTCGCCGCCACACTCGCGGCAAGCGGATACATCCACGCCCAGCTCTACATCGACGGATACCGCTTCATCCACGTCATCGGCCCGTTGTTCCTGCTGCAGGCCAGTACAGCCTTCGCAGTTGCCGCACTTCTCCTGTTGGCGGCACCCCTGCTGCTCCGAATCGCCGCCGCCGCTATCGCCATCGGCGCGCTCGCCGGGTTCGCCACATCCCGCACCATCGGATTGTTCGGGTTCACCGAACGCGGCCTGCAGCCCGCCCCGCAGGCGCTGCTCAGCCTCATCGCCGAGACGCTCACCCTGCTGACGGTCGTGGCCTGGCAGGTGTTCGAGGTACGACGACACCGGCGCACCCGGCCGCACCGCGACGCGGCCAGTCGAGTGCGGCTTGGCCTCCGCACCACGACACCGGACAGATGAATCGGACACCGACGCGCCTTCCATGCAGCTGACGCCAGTCGGCGCGGCGGCCCACCCGCCGGCTGACAAGTGGCAGGCCGGCCGTCGAAGGGGGAGCGTGGAAGGGAAAGCGGCGCTTCATGTGCCGGCCGTGTGACCGCGCGAACGGTAAAAATCCTTTGAAGAGCGCACCTTCCTAAAGGGCGCCCCTGGCTGATTGCCGGGCTCGAACTTTTCTTGCGCGGGCCACGGGATGCGCGCAGTGGGCGGGCATGATTCCATTGATCTGAGCTGTACTCCGTCACTCTTCGCCACTCCACCTGTAGGAATGTCCCGAATTTTTCGATCAGAAACGGGGCCTGCGCATGGGATGGCTCACCTTCGGTTACTTCATATCGTATGTTCCGTACGCCATGCTGGTGAAGGCACTGGCCAGCGGAGTGACTCCGCTGTCGGGGAGGCCGGTCAGCGGCTTTGAGTTGCTGCCCGCAGCCGTCCTCGGGCAGCTCGTGGTGATGCCTGTGTTCGTGGCCCTGTCGGGTTGGTGGCGGCATATGCGGCGGGGTGGGATCGCGGGGCGTCGGATTCCAGTGGCGGGTCGGGAGACTTTGGCATCCGGCTTCTTCGCTTCGCTCATTATCGGCGCCACCACGATGAACTACACCTTTTCCGGCGTCTCGATCCTCTTCATGCTGTTGTTGATGCGCGGGGGAGTTCTGATTGTTTCCCCGTTGGTCGACAAGGCACGAAGACGGCGGGTGAGGGCATCTTCCTGGGTCGGGTTGTGCCTCAGCCTGATCGCGGTTTCAGTGGCACTCGGTGATGTGAACAGCTACCATCTCACGCTGGCTGCCGTGCTGAGCGTCCTGATCTATCTCGTCGGCTACATGGGCCGGTTCGAAATTATGAGCCGGGTGGCCAAGTCGGGCGTTCTCGCAACAGATCGCCGCTTCTTCGTGGAAGAGCATGTCGCCGCACCGGTTTGGCTGGCTCTGCTGCTGGCGGCAGGGGCACTGGCCGGGCAAGCGCAGTTGCGTGCGGGCTTCACCACATTCCTCGGCACCCCTGTCGCGTTGGCGGCGGCTGGTATTGGTGTGGCGTACGAGGTGCTGTTCGTCTTCGCTTCGCTGATCTACCTCGACCGGCGCGAGTACACCTGGGGCGTGCCGGCATGGGCGTTCGCCAGCCTGATGTCCGGTCTGGTCGCCTCCTTCTCGCTGGCGTGGATGGCCGGGCTCCAAGCTCCGGGGAAGGCCCAGCTCCTCGCGCTCGTCTTCGGCGTCGGCGCGGCGGCGGCGCTGTCCTACCCGTCGGCCGTCACCTGGTGGCGGGTACGCGCCACCGGAGCGGTGTGCCGCGTGCTGTTCGTCTGCGGCGGGAACACCTCGCGTTCGCCCATGGCCGAGGTCATCGCGTGGGCCCAGGCCGCGGAGGCGGGAGTCGCGGACGCCTTCCGGTTCTCCAGCGCGGGTGTGGCGACGACGCGGCCTGGGGACCCGATGGATCCCGACGCCCGGTCCGCACTCGCTGAGCTCGGACTGGGCCGAGCGCGGGGCCGGGGGAATCCCGGGCTTCACCGAGCGCGTCCGGTCACCCCTGAGCTCTGCCGGGACAGCTCCGTCATCTACTGCATGACCCGGGCCCATCGCCACGGCGTGATCGCCGTGGCACCCGAGGCCGAGGGCCGCACCCTGTGTCTGGACCCGCGCTGTGACATCCCCAATCCGGAGGGGCAGTCCCCGGAGGTGTACAGCCGGTGCGCCCGGCACATCCAGCGGTCCGTCCGCGTCCGCCTGGGCGAACTCCTGCGCTCCGACCTCCTCGCGACGTACCGTCGAGCCGCAACCCCCGGATATGGCAGGTGGTCGCGGTGATCGGCAGCATCCCGGAGGCGTTGGTGGACGCCCTGCGCGAGGCGTTCGACCGCGGTGATCGGCCCACGCCTGATCACACCGACCGGCCGCCGTCGCCGGACGACGGCGTCGGACGCCGTGCCCGCGCCGCCAGGTCGGGAACGCTGCCGGCCAAGGGGGAATCCGCCGCGGACAACGCCGCCGCACGGGCCCGCTTCCGCGACAGCCTGCGCTTCCACGGGCCGCCGACCGCCGGCTACGCGGATGTCCTGCGCCTACGGCCGGGCATCGACTCCGACAGTCCCCTCGTGTGCACACAGGCTGTCACTCGGTTCGTCCTGCCGCGGGCCCCTCTGAAGGAGCACGTCCGATGGAGCGGCTGACGCGCGGGTGCGATGCCCCCGTCACACAGCGGGCTCACATAGTCGCAGTGGTCGCCCGACCCGAGGATCTCACCACGCCTCGCCTGCGCGGCCTCGCGGGGGTGGCCGACGCGCTGGAGGTGCGTGCCGACCTCGTCGGCGACCCCGATCCGCACCGGCTGCGCCGACACTTCACCGGGCCAGTGACCTACAGCCTGCGCTCACCGCGCCACGGTGGTCGCTCGGCTGCCGGCCCGGTCGAACGCCGCACCCGCCTTCTCCGCGCGGCGGACCACTATGACGTGGTCGATCTGGAGGCCATGGACGACCTGGTCCCGGAACTGCTGGCGGGCATCCCCGCCAGGCAGCGACGCGTGTCCTGGCACCAGCCGGAACCCGCACGCCCCGAGCGGAGCGCCGACCGCGGATCCGGCGTGCTGGAGGCATCCGCGGAACTGCGGGAGCGGTTCGCCGCGATGGCCACCACACCTGCGCTGCTGTACCTCCTCGTGCCGCAGCCGGGAGCCCAGTACGGGGCGGCATCGCCGCTGCTGCTCACCGGGCTCGGGCGCTCCGACGTGACGGCGTTCGCGTCCGGCCCGGCCGGCACCTGGACCAGGGTGCTGGCGCCGTGGCTGGGCGCGCCCCTCGCCTTCGGCCGGGCCGGTACCCCGGGGGCAGACGGAATGCCGAGCGTGGGCCAACTCGTGACCGACTACGGACTGCCCGCTCTGCCACCGCTCAGCGCCCTGTTCGGCATCGCCGGCCATGCCCCGGGACGCTCGCTGTCACCCCGGCTGCACAATGCGGCATTGCGGGAGCTGCGGCTGCCCGCGCTCTACCTGCCCTTCCAGGTGGACACGTTCCCCCGCTTCTGGCACTGCGCCAACGACTTCGGGGCGCTGGCCCGGCTGCCGCTGCTCGGGCTGACCGTCACCGCCCCCCACAAGCAGAGCGCGGTCGAAACAGCCGACATCGTCGGCCCTCAGGCGCTGCGGTGCGGCGCGGCCAACGTTCTGTGGCACGACGCCGGACGCTGGCGGGCGGGCACCACCGACACCGCCGCTGCCCTGCACATCCTTGCCCGAGCCGGGATCGATCCCAGCGGCCGCAGGGCCGCCGTCATCGGTTGCGGCAGCACCGGGCAGGCCGTCGCGCTGGCCCTGCTCCAGGCCGGAGCCCGGGTGACCCTGGTCAACCGGAGGCACGCGCGCGGCCGGGAAGCCTCCTCGCGCCTCGGGGCTCCCTACGTACCCCTCTCCCGGTTCTCCCCGGCAGGACACGCTGTGCTCGTCCATGCCACGCCCCTGGCGGAAAGGCAACCGTTTCCGGTTTCCGCCGTCGACCCGGACGCGGCGGTAGTGGAAATGGTCTACCGCGACCCTCCGACCGCGCTCATGGACGCCACCCGCGCCCGCGGACTGATCGGCATCGACGGCAGGGACGTCCTGCTCGCCGAAGTGAGCGCACAATTCCACCTGCTGACGGGCCATCCGCTCCCCGATGCGCTGCCGATGCGCTCCCTCTGCTTCAGCCAGGTCGAGCGCGTCGACGTCCACGACCTCACCGAGCCGGAGGATGCGCCCCCGGCACAGTCCCCGAGGCAACCCACGACCGGAGAGGCACCATGACGACCAGTTCGGCCTCCTCCGACGGACCGACCGCACCACGGCCGCCGGACGCCCCCGACGTCTCGGCTCTGCTGGGCGAGTGGGTCAACACCGACCAGGGCAGTTCGAAGGGCGCCCTGCGGCTGAACGTGACGTGGCGCGAGAAGGGCCTGTTCGTCAGGGCTTTCGGCACCGGCGGCCTGCAGCCGCGCGACTGGGGTGAGGTGCCGGCGGTCGTGTACACCGCGCCAGGAACCCCATCGGCCGCCTGGTCGTTCTCGGCGATCTACAACTTCGGCCGTCTGCGCACTGTCCTGTGCGCTTACCACAAGACAGGCATCCTGGTGGCCACCACGAGCAGCATCCTCAGCGATGGCAGCGAGGGGGCCGACCACTGGACCCGCTCGTTCTTCCACAGGGCGGTGGGGCGGACATGACGGCACGGACGGTCGATGCGGCGCCGCTGGCCGGTGGCTGGGTCAACTTCGACACCACCGTCACCGGTATCCACCTGGTCGATGCCGCGGCCGACGGCAGCCGGCTCATGCTGCGGATCACCGAGCGCGGCGACGCGGACCCGTCACAAGAGGCGCTCGTACCGTCGGTGACGCCCGTCACCGACGCCATCCTGCCCGCCGTCCCGCTGGCCGACGACATGGATGCCTCCGAGGCCGTGGCCTTCCTCGCCGAAGGTCCGCTCGGCTCCCGCCAGGTCATCCTCTGCGGCTACCTCAACCGCGGCCTGCTGACCATCGATGTCCATACCGTCCACGCCGTCGATCCGCAGATACCGAACGTGATGTACCGCGCCCACTTCTACCGTTCGGAAGGGGCCGTCCTCCCATGACCGACGACCTGGGCCACGGTCCGGCCCGCGATCCGGCGGCCAGGGGCGACCGGATCGTTCTCGACGCCGTGGCGAAGCTGGCCGCGGACAATTTCGCCCCTCGCGCCGAGGAATACGACCGCAGGGCCGTCTTCCCCGCCGAGGACTTCGACGATCTGTTCTCCGGCGGGTTCCTGGCCGCCCCCGTGCCGCGGGAGCACGGCGGCCTGGGCTACGGCCCCCAGCAGCGCAACACCCTGCCCCTGTGGGAGATGACCACCACGCTGGCCAAGGCCGATCTGTCACTGGCCCGCTGCTGGGAGGGGCACGCCAACGCGCTCGTCCTCATCGACGCCCTGGCCGGCCCGGAGCAGAAGCGGCACTGGTTCACCGGCGTGGTCGAACACGGAGAGAAATGGGCCGCCTGGAGCGGCGAACCCCAGACCACCAAGCCGGGCGAGAGCGGTGGCTTCGGCACCATGCTGACACCCGTCCGCAGCGGCTGGACCCTCCGTGGCAGCAAGGCGTTCGCCACCAGCGCCACCGGAGCCCAGTGGGCGATCCTGCTCGTCGATCCGGCCGGCCCCGGCGGAGCCCGGCACAGCCGAGAGCCCCAAGGAAAACTCCTGCTGCTCGCCTGCGACCTGTCCGACCCGACTGTGACCGTGGACAGTTCGTGGTGGGACCCGATCGGCATGCGTGCGACGGTCAGCCATGTGGTGCGGTTCCACGACACCTTCGTACCGCGCGAGCATCTCATCGGCCGCCCCGGTGGCTACTTCGAAGGGCACTGGCAGACCGCTTTCATCCCGCACTACGCTGCCAGCTTCCTCGGTGGTGCTCTGGCCGCGAACGAATACGGGCTCGCGTATCTGCTGCGGCAGGGCAAGGGCGGTGATCCCCATGTGCAGCAGCGGGTGGGCAGCATGGCGGTCAACATCGACACCGCCCGCCTGTGGTTGCGCTACGTCGCCGGCCTGTGGGACCAAGGCAGGGTCGAGGAGGCACGGATCGCCGGCAGCAGGGCCTGGCATGTGATCGAGCATGTGGCGGAAGAGACGGTGCACCACGTCATCCGCGCGTGCGGCGCCCGCAGCCTGATCCGCCCGAGCCCCGTGGAGCGGATCCTGCGCGACCTGACCTTCTATGAGCTCCATGACAACGACGACGACGTCCTGGCGACCATCGGGCAGGCCGTGCTCGGCGAGCAGCACGACCCGTCGTTCCACAGACCATGACTCCGAACCCTCGGGCCAGGTAAGGGAACACGTCATCGCGGGGAATCCATCGGCGACGATGCATGGACATGCGGGGCCGGCGACCCACGAGTGCTCGGGCGCGCAGCCGACGCGCCCGAGGTCGGCCCGGTGCGCGGGGCACGTATGGCTCGCGACGGCCGCTGTGGGCTCCAGCCCGCACAACACGCTCCGATCGTCGTGCACCTGCGAAGGGCCGCACTTCGGTGATGTCCGCCCGCTCGCTCTCATCGTCCCGGCCGGTGCCGTAGGCGGTGCGAAGACCCGGGCGCCCATGGCTCCACGAACACGGCCTCTCCTTCACCGGGGTCGGCCTGCTGCTCTCATCGGCCGTCCGGTCCAACCGCTCTCCTTGATCCGCGTACCTGCTGGCGCGCCGACTGGACCCGGACGGGACGCTTCGGACGTACTGGCGTGATCGGCCCGTAATGCCTGGAGAACCTGTTGAGAAACCCTCGCCTCGCGACCGCCTCGGTCGCCGCTGACGCCATGCGTGCCACGGTGGACATCGGTTGCTCCGGTGGCAGAAGGACGACGATCGGCGTGAGCCCGCAGCCCGCATTGGCGGCGGCCGCCTCCGCCCGCACCGATCCTCGCCTTGTCTCCGGACCGTCGGCCCGCACCACCGGTACTCCCAGCGCCGCGCTCGGCACCACGTGGAGTGCCGTCCAGTTCCAGCGCGGCAAAAACGAGAGTGGGGGCGGCTGATCACGTGGACGGTCTCGCTCAGCCTGCCAACCGCCGACGGCGCTACGGCGTCCTGTGGATGCTCCTGCCCGTGGCGGTCACGGTCGGCATCTACTGGTACGGCCGGGTACACACCCCCGCCTACGAGAACAGTCTCTTCGGGCAAAGCGGCGACGACGCCAGACTGCTCAAAGCCCAACTCGGGTCCGCACTGCTGGGCCTGGCGCTGATTCAGCTACTTCTCGCCCTCTGGATGTACGGCCGCCTGCCCGCACTGCGAACCGCACCGCACCGGGTCCACACGACGCACCGCCTCATCGGTCTGATCGCCTTCCTCCTCTCCCTCCCCATCGCTCAGCACTGCATCACCACCTACGGCGTCCAGCTGACCGACACCCGCGTGGCGGTGCACTCGCTCACCGGCTGCTTCCTCTACGGTGCCTTCTTCGCCAAGGTCATCGTGGTCCGTCACCGTCACTGGCCCGGCTGGACACTCCCTCTGGCCGGAGGCGCCCTCGTCACCGCGATCGCCCTGATCTGGTACGCCGCCGCCTTCTGGTACCTGAACGGCTTCCAGGCCCCCGGCCTGTGAGCGGAGCACGAGACGTCTCTTCCGGCAGCCGACGGCGGCCCCGGCCGGACCGACCGCGTTGATCTGGATCAAAGACCTCACCAGGACCACCCCTTGATCACGACCAAATACGCTCCCCAAGGGCAATACCGGTGATTTAGGTGGCTTTCTGGCGTCTGCTGGTTGGTTTGGTGGGTGGGACCAGTGTGACGGCGGGAGTGGGTGGTCGGGGCGGGTTGCGGTGGTGGGTGTGTTTGAGGTGCCAGTTGGTCATCTTGCGGTGGCGGACCTCCAGGAACTGGACCGAGCCGCTGCCGGAGTACGGGCTGTCGGTGAGGAAGACCTGGTGCCGCAGGCCCTCGTCACTGTCGAACAAGGAGAGCTGGGCGCCGGGGTGCGGGCGGCGAGGCTCAGTTCGCATACCTGTTGCCGGGCCCGGGTCCATGCATCCTCCACGCACCGACCCCCGCTCCGTCTCGGGATTCCGAGACCGACCGAAACACATGCGTTCGAAATCCCGGCCGGGTCGTTGAGCCTCACGACCGCACTGGACGACCATCAAGGGGGAACCACGTTGACCTCGGCCGCCACGAACACGCACCAGGCCACCGCGCCTCCTCCGCCACCGCCGGCGGAGATCACCTACAGCGGGCAGTACTCCGTCAATCCGCTCGCCGAGGTGTCCTTCCGGCGGATGTGCGGGCAGATCCCGGCCGTGCTGGGCCGGATCGCCCGGCTGTCGTGGCGGACCGACCGACGGGCCGTGCAGATGCTGCTGGGCTGCCAGGTGGTCACGGGGGTATCGGCCGCCGTACTGCTGACCGCCACAGCCCGCGCCATGAAGCCGGTCCTGGGCGACGGGTCGGCCGGCGACCGGCTGCACGGAGCTGTGCCGGCGCTGGTGGTGGTCGCGCTCGCCGCCGCGCTGGGCCGCGGCGCGACGGCGGTGGCCACGTACGCGGAGCGGCGGATCACCCCGCGACTGACGACGGAGACGGACAGCGCACTGGTCGAGGCGGTGTGCCGGGTGGAGGCGTCCGCGTACGCGGAGGAGGGGTTCTCCGACCGGCACGAGGCGGCCGAGATGGGAGTCGTCCGCACCCAGGTGATGGTCACCGATGCCCAGCGATTCCTGTCCGCGCTGATCCGGATGGTCACCGCCGGCGGGGTGCTGTCGGTGTTGAATCCGCTGATGCTGCCACTGCTCCTTCTCGCGGTGCTGCCCGCCGGTATGGGGGCGGTCCTGACCGCCCGGGTCGACTACGAGATCCACTACGCCAACATCGCCGACCGCAACGTGCGCGGGATGATGCGCTGGTGGGCGACCACGCCGAAGTACGGCGACGAGGTCCGCGCGAACTCGATGACCGACTACCTCGTCCACTGGTACCGGGCGCTGTCCGAACGGTGCGACCGGCGCACCCTGGCCGCCGCGCCGCGGACCCTGCGGATCGCGGTGCTCTCCGCGTCGGCCGGCGGGGTGTTCCTCCTGGCGACCTGGGGAGCCCTGGCGTGGCTGGCGGTCTCGGGCCGGATCGAACTGGCGGTCGCGGCCACGGCCGTCATCGCCGTGCAGACCACGCTCGCCGCGCTCTCCCAGGTCGTCATCAACGGCGCCGCGGTCTTTCACACCAGTCTCTACCTCAGTGACATGCAAGCCTTCCTCGACGACGCCGCGGCCCGCACTCCCCAGCGCGGTCCGGGCAGGCTCGGCGATCTGGTCGAGCAGATCCAGCTCGACGAAGTCACCTACCAGTACCCGGGCAAGGACAAGCCCGCCGTCGACGGCGTCTCCCTCACCTTGGAGCGCGGTCGGATCCTCGCGATCGTCGGGGCGAACGGTTCGGGGAAGTCCACGCTCACCCGCCTGCTCACCGGCATCTATCTGGCGGACAAGGGCAAGGTCACCTGGAACGGCGCCGACCTGGCCGAGGTGGATCCCGCCGGTGTGTGGGCGCAGACCGGTCTGGTGCCGCAGATCTTCGCCCAGTGGCCGATGCCGGTTCGCGAGAACGTCACCCTCGGCCAGCCCCGCACGTACGACGACGCCCCCGTCTGGGAGGCGGTCGACGCGGCCGGCCTGCGCGAAGCCGTCGACGACCTTCCCGCGGGCCTGGATACCCTGCTGTCCCGCGAGGTCTTCGGCGGCTCGGAGCTGTCCGGCGGTCAGTGGCAGCGCATCGCGTGCGCCAGGGCCCTGTACCGCCGCCCGGGTCTGCTGATCCTGGACGAGCCGACATCCCAGATGGACCCGCGTGGTGAGCACCAGATCTTCGAACAGATCAAGGCCATCGCCGCCGACCGCATCACCATCGTGGTCACCCACCGTCTGGAGAACACGAAGATCGCCGACCACATCATCGTGATGGAGCACGGCCGGATCACCGAGCAGGGCCGGTACGACGACCTCGTCCACGCCGGCGGAACCTTCGCCGAACTCCTTCAACTCTCCCAGGATCGCTGACCACTTGCGCCCCGCCCGCCGTCCCGCCGAGGAGTAGCCTGTGCCCCCTTCCCCGAACCCCGCCGACAGCCGCAGTTGCCCGGCGCCCGCCGCACACCCCAACGTGAGATGCGCGGCGTGAGGCAATCGAAACCCCTGCCCGCGGCGGTGCGGCGCTGGGCGGAAGCGCACATCGGACCCGTCGTGGCCGTCCGCGACGCCTCGCACGACTGGTACCGCTCCAGGGTGTGGGAGCTGGAAGGCGACGGCGAGGCCCGCTGGTACGTGAAGGTCTCGCCCTCGGTGAAGTTCTTCATCCGTGAGACCCGGGCCTACCGCCACGTCGTCCCCGCGCTCGGTCACGGCCGCGCGCCCCACCTCGTCGACAGCCGTGCGAAGGACCGCGCTGTGCTGCTCACCGCGGTGCCCGGCATCCCGGCGCAGGGACTCGACCCGGCCGACGGCGAGTGGCGGGCCGTGCACCGGCAGGCCTGCGCCCTGTGCGCCCGCCTCCACGAAGCCGGTGCACTCGACCGCGACGACCGGGCCGAGGCCGAAGCATCCCTGGCAGCCGCAACCGACGGAGCGGAGAAGCACCTGGCCCACGCCGGAGACCGGCTCACCGAAGACGAGCGGCAGCTGATCCGCGACCACGCCGCCCGACTCCGCCGCGTCGGCCCGGTACCCGTCGGCTACATCCACGGCGACAACCAGCCGCGGAACTGGCTGTGGTCCCCGGCCGGACTCGCGCTCGTCGACTTCGAACGCACCCGGCCGGCCGCCCGCGTGCAGGACCTCGTCGTCCTCGGCGTCACCGAATGGCTCGACCACCCCGACCGCGAGAGGGCGTTCCTTCAGGCGTACGGGCGGGAGCCGACCGGAGCCGAGCGGCACGCGCTGCGCTGCCTGACCGTGCTGGACGCGGTCGACTGCCTGGCCTGGGGCCCGGACAACAACCATCCCGAGGTCACCGCGCGGGGCCGGCGGACCCTGGACCGGCTCATGAAGGAGTCCGCGCTGTGAGCGGCATCCGCTGGTGCGTCACGCATGTGAGGGCTCTTCTCCGATGTCCCGGTGAGGGACGGGGCGTCATTGTCCGAGTGCTGCGGGCCATGCCCGCCTCGCTCGCCCCCACGGCCGTGCCGACCGCCCGGGGAGGAGCATCGTGACTGCCGCCGGGTCCACCACGAGCGCCGCCCACTGGGAACCGCTCTGGGCCGAGGGGCGCCGGTACCGGCCGCTGTGCGAGGCAGAGTTGCGGCTCATGAACGATCACCTCGGATCCGGCCGCAGTCACCCCGCTCTCGACATCGGCAGCGGTGACGGCGCCCTGGTCCGCCACCTCCACCACGGGCTCGGATACCGCACGACCGGCATCGACTGCTCTCCCAGTGCTCTCGCCCTCGCCGCCGCCCAGGACACCGGCACTGCCCCGGGGCCGGCCTGGCGGTGCTGGGACATCACCACCGGAGACCCGGCTGTCCTGCCCGATGCGGCCTACGCCGTCGTCACCTGTCGCCTGGTCTACCGGTGGATGGACGACAAGGCCGCGTTCGTCGACCGTGTCCGTCGCCTCCTGGCGCCCGGCGGAACGTTCTGGGTCGTCACCGAGATCGCCGGCCGCCGTACAACCACCGACCCCGCCCTTCGGAGACTCGGGATCACGGCGGCGGACGCCGAACTGCTCACGGCCGGTTGGTCCACCGTACGCACCGCCGACCTCGACCTCCTGCGCTGCTACTCCCTGCGCCCCTGACCACTCCTTTCTCTACTGGAGAGCGCTTCATGCCGGACACCAACACGCAGAACACGGCAGCCTGGACCACGTACGGCGCCCACCAGCTCGCCCGAGCGATCGAGCTGCCCGAGCTCGACGGGTGGGCCTGGGACATCCCGGACGCCGGCCCCGGCCTCGACGAGGTCTTCGGCGACGTGACGGGGCTGCGCGTGCTCGACCTCGGGAGCGGGCTCGGCCGACACGCCGCCCATCTGGCCGCCCTCGGCGCTCAGGTCACCGCCGTGGACTCCTCCCCCACCCAACACGAACGCGCCACCGCCCGCTATCCGGCCACCCGCGGTCTGCGCCTGGAGTGCGCCGACGCGGCGGACCACCTGCGCACCGCCGACCCGTACGACCTGGTCTACTCCGTCAGCGGGCTCCCGTTCACCGACCCGCGACGGCTGCTGCCCGCCCTGGCCAACGGCATCCGGCCCGGAGGCCGACTGATCTTCTCCGCGCTGCACACCAACTCCGACGGCCGCGGTCCGTTCGGCGAAGTGGCCGCGCGGCGCGAGGTTCTGCGGCTGCCCGGCACCACCGAGGACCACACCGTGCACATGTGGGTACTCATGCCGCAGCTGTGGGAAGACCTCCTCGGCGAGCACGGCTTCATCCTGGAGGCGGTCACGGCGATCGACTCCCCGCAGCCGGCCGCCCCGGTCTCCTACCGGCTGTACGAGGCCCGCCGTCCGGGGCGTGTGCCGAGCCGGCCCCGCAGCAGTTCGCTGCCGCCGCCGAACGCGGCACTCGGGGTCGGGGTGATCGTCCACGGTGCTGACGGTGTCCTTCTCGGCCGTCACCGGCGTGGCACATGGGAGCTGGCCGGCGGGTCCGTGGAGCCGGGCGAGTCCTTCGCCGAGGCGGCGGTCCGCGAACTTCACGAAGAAGCCGGCCTGTTGGCGGACCCCGGCGGCGTGCGGGTGCTGGGCACCCTCCTGGACCGGGTGGGCGAGGTCGTCCGCCTGACGGTGCCTGTCCTCGTCACCACCTGGTCCGGCACGCCGCAGCAGCGCGAGGAGGCCATCGGGTCCTGGAGGTTCTGGCCCTTGCACGCACTGCCCCAGCCGCTGTTCGTGCCCAGCGCCCAGTGTCTGACCGCCTTGAACCCCGGCCTCCCGCTCGACCACCCGCCCGCCCGCTTCCAGCCGTACGCCTCCCCCGGCCGGTAGTCCGCCGTCCGGCCCGAGCAGTCCGCCGACGATGGGCATGCGGCCCCCGGACGAAGTGGTGGAGGCAGCAGTCACCGAGACCGTTGCCCGCTCCCCGAGACTTGCGCGAATGCGGCAGGACCGCGCTCGGCGGAGCCGGAGCCCTGTGCGGCCGGCCGCGCATCATCCCTACTCGGTCGTGTGCGTGGGGTAGACCTCGACGTCGGTGTAGGCGCCCTTGATGTCCCCCGCGCCCGCGGGCCACTTCAGGCTCACGGTGTGGGTCTCGTTCGGGGGCGTCACCAGGAGGTTGGTCGGGGACGCGAGGCTGCCGCCGGTGTTGTCGATGTCGTAGGCGAGATTGAAGACAGCGGCCTCGCCGGGCTTCAGGGTGGTGATACGCGGCTGGGCGTGGCCGCGCTCGATGGGGTTCGAGGTGTTGTCGGCGTCCTTGATGTCGACGCCCGGGAAGCCCGTCGCCGAGCAGGTGGTCGAACCCCGGTTGATCATGGTGATGTCGATCCTGCCGGCGTCCTTGTCGGGCGCGGCGTCCCTGGCGTCGATGGCCAGGTCCTCCGCCTTGCAGAACGCGACCTTGCCGCCGGTCTTCGTCGCGCCGTTCGCGGCTGCCTCCGTCCTGGTGTCCTCACCGGAGCCCGACTTCGCGTTGCCGGCCTCCGAGCCGCCGGAGCCCGAGCCGCCCTCCGACTTCGAGCCGACGTCCGTGGACGAAGAAGACGAGGAGGAACCCTTGGAGGACGAGTCCTTCCCGGAGCTGTCGCCGTCACAGGCGGTGAGCGAGAGGGTGGCGGCGACGCCGATGGCGGCGAGAGCGGTGATGCGGGTGTACTTCACGTTGTTCCCCCGGGAGTAGCGCGGTGCATGTGGTCGGAAGTATTTGTATCTCGCACCGAGTCACAGGCAGTCCTCCGCGACGTCTTCGTTCTGTCACAGGCGCGTTGACCCTACGGTCCACCAACACGTCGCTGTCGGGCACCAGTTGGGGCTCCCACTTCGCCCGAGTGCTCCTGCACGACGCCGGAACCATGTCCCCAGCAACTCGAACACGCACCGCGCGGACCCGTTCGCGGAGGAACCCTCCTATCGGCCACAGCACGTGACGGATCAGGTGTGCAGTCGCAGACACAGGCTCTGACACCTGCCACCGGCCTGCCACCGACGGCCTGCGGCCCTGACGGGCGGCTGACCGTCGCGCCTCCGCGGGGTCGAGCAGGCGCCGGTCCGGCATCCGTGACCGCGATGGGCGGTACCGAATGACGCCCTAGGGTTCGGGCCGCGAGCGAGCGGCCCGGCTGCCGGGGGCGGCTTCCCGGCAGGTCACTGTCTGCGACTCGTCGTTCGGACGAGCGCCGGTGCGGCAGCGGACAAGTAGGGGGTGATGTTGTGCCAGGCACGCTCGATGTATTCCTCCTTCTCGCCGACCGGGGCGACATAGTGCAGCGCGCTTTCGGCGGCGTCGTCGTCCTTGAGGCGGGCGATGATCCAGGCGGCGAGGTAGTGCGAGGCCAGGCAGCCGCCGGCGGTCGCGATGTTGCCCTTGGCGTAGAAGGGCTGGTCGAGAACCTCGACGCCGGCGGCGACGACCCAGGGCTTGGTGATCAGGTCGGTGCAAGCGGGGATGTCGCTGAGCAGGCCGAGCTCGGCCAGCACGAGCGCGCCGGAGCACTGTGCCGCGATGAGCTGGCGCGAGGGGTCCAGGCGACGCAGGACGCTCATGATCGCCGGGTCTTCGACGACCTCGCGGGTGGCCACGCCACTGCCGACGATGACGGCGTCAGCGGTACATGCCTCCTCAAGAGTGGACATCTGCTCGATGACCACTCCGTTCATCGACGTCACCTTGGGGCTCGGGGTGGCGATGGTGACGCGCCAGTCGTCGGCCCTGATGCGGTTGAGCACACCGAGCGCGATCAGGGAGTCGAGCTCGTTGTAACCCTCGAAGGTGAGGATGGCGATGTGCACGGCGGTTGTCCTTCCCGATGGATGGGTCCTGACCGTAATGACCCACGACCAGGACAGTCGAGAAATTGTCATGCGTACAATCCGGTGCATGGCTGCCTCGCGGTACAAAACGCTGGTCGACGCGTTCGCATGCGACATCCGGACCGGGCGGCTCGCCGCGGGCGTGCGGCTGCCGACGCACCGCGGGCTCGCCGCTCGTGAGGGCATCGCCGTGGTGACCGCGACCCGGGTGTACGCCGAGCTGGAAACGATGGGCCTGGTGAGCCGGGAACAGGGCCGCGGTACGTTCGTGCGTGACATCGCGGTCCCTGCCGGTCACGGCATCGATCAACAGGCCGTCGCCACGGATGCGGTCGACCTCAACTTCAACTGTCCGTCGCTGCCCGGGCAAGCCGATCTCCTCCGGCAGACACTGCGAGAGGTGGCCACCTCCGGTGATCTCGACTCGCTGCTGCGCTACCAACCACATCGAGGGCGCCCCCAGGACAGAGCCTCGATCGCGCGGCACCTGCGGCGTCGAGGAATCACCACCGACGCGGATCGGATCCTCATCACCAACGGTGCGCAGCACGGCCTGACCATCACTCTCATGGCCGCGCTCGACGTCGGCGACGTCGTCGCGGTCGACGCACTCACCTACCCGGGTTTCAAGGTGCTCGCGCATGCCTTTCATCTCGACCTGGAACCCGTACCCGTGACCGCCGACGGGCCGAATCTCGATGCCCTCGAGAAGCTGTGCGCGACGCGCGCCGTGCGCGCGATCTACACCATGCCCACCTTGCACAACCCTCTGGGCTGGGTCATGTCGGCACCTGACCGAACCCGCCTCATCGGGATCGCTCGACAGCACGGTCCGCTGCTCATCGAAGACGCCTCCTACGCCTACCTGGTGGAGGACTCGCCACCACCCCTGGCTGCAGTGGCGCCGGACATCACCGTCTACGTCTCGGGGCTGTCCAAGAGCGTCGCCACCGGTCTCCGGGTCGGTTTCGTCGTCGCCCCGCCCTCTGCGGTGCCCTCGCTCGAACGCGCGATTCGGGCGACCACCTGGAACACCCCGGCTCTCACCACGGCGATTGTCTGCCGCTGGCTCGAGGACGGCACGGTGGACCACCTGGAAGCGCTGAAACGGGACGACGCGAGGACCCGCCAAGCACTCACCGGACAAGAGCTGGCCGGCCTGCCGCTCATCGGCCACCCCTCGTCCTACTTCACATGGCTGCCGCTGCCCGACGACGCACGTGCCGATCGCCTGACCGCCACCCTCGCGCGCCGGCACATCTCGGTATCCACGGCCGAGCCGTTCACCACCTCGACGCACACACCGCAAGCGATCCGCCTCGCTCTGGGCTCGACCGATCTGGACAGTCTCCGGTCGACGCTGCGTACAGTGCGACGAGTGGCCGTCGAGGACGCCTACGCTTGAACTCCCCCACAAGGGCTGTCCCGTAATCCCTGGCGGGCGTGCGAAAGATCGTCGGCGCTGGACGCCGGGGGAAGGCCGGCAGGCATCCGCGTCCGGCCTCCGCCGCGACCCGCGCCGTCATGTCGCCGCCCATCGCGTCCGAGCCCATCCCGGTGACGGGCGGCGGGCCGACGAGTTCCGGCTTCCCTGCCGTGCGGCCCGTCCGGCTGCGGAGCCACCGGTTGTTGTGGGACAGCAGCGTTTGCCGACGGTCACACGTTCGCCAGAAGCACGTGAAGTGCCTGTCGAAGGACTTCCTCCGGGTCGTGCGAGGCTTCGCGTCTCAGTTCTTCGTACACCGGCGCCACGCTCGCGTCGCCCGGAGTTCGGGGTTCCAGCCGAGCCGCTCGGTGGGTCATGGCGCTTCCCACAACGAGGTTGCTCGCCGCGTACGCGACCCACAGCGGCGCGGGGGCATCCGACCTGCCAAGTCGCTCGGAGAGTCCTTCCGAGAACGCGAGGTAGGCCGGCCCTCGTGGAGGGCGCATGGCGATGACCTGGACAGCCCACGGGTGCCCGAGAAGGTGGCGGTACAGCGACAGCAGGACCTCCGACGCTTCCTCCTCGCAGAGGGCGTGCTGAACCGCGGCATCATGCTCCAGGGCATGGTCGAGCGCCAGGTCGAGGGCATCCGAGATGCCGTTGATGCGCGAGTAGAGGCTTGCCGGTGCCGTCTCCAGCGTGTTCGCCAACGCGCGGAGCGAAAGTCCATCGATCCCCGAAGCGTCCAGGATGCGCACGGCTGCGCGCGCGATGACCTCCGGATCGAGGGCCCGGACGCGCCGCACCGGCTTGACGTGCTCCCAGTAGCTCATGCCCCTCCTTAAACGATTGCTGTTAGTTTAGCGACATGATCGACGCGACTCTGCTCCCCATCGGTGACGGCCTTCGAACACTCCGCCCCCTGTCCTCTCGCGACGCCGAACGGTACGCCGCCGGAAGCCAGGATCCACTCGTACGGAAATACGGGCATCTGCCTGAACCGGAGTACACGCCTGAAGCCGTGGCTCGCCTCGCCGACGACGTCGTTCCTCGACACCTCCGGGCCGGTGACCTTGCGCTGCTCAGCATCGTCGACGACGCAGGCACATTCCTTGGCAGCCTGGTGCTCTTCGATGTCACGGACAGCACTGCCGAAGTCGGGTTCTGGCTCCATCCCGACTCCAGGGGCCTGGGCCACTCGGCCGCGGCGCTGGAACTCGCGGCGGCACTGGCGGTCCGCAGTGGCCTGAGCGAAATGACGGCACGCACCTCGACCAGCAATTCCTCGTCCCGGCGATGCCTGGAGCGCAGCGGATTCAACCGGACCGGAATCGACGTCGGCCGCACGCCCTCCGGCGAACACATCGAACTCGCGCACTATCGGCGGCACCTGGAGTAGAGCACCGTTCACCACGGAAGTGTCGGTGGGGCTGGAGTTCGACGAGCAGGCTGCGGATGTTCCCGCAGGTACCGGAGGAACCCCGGCCGGCCTCAACCCTGCGGCCGCGGCCGCCGCCCCGCGTTGGCGGTCCGGCTCAGCCGGGATCATCCCCACCGGACCCAACAGGTTCAGCAGGCCCCTCCGCGTGAAGGCGGCCTCCTGGGCCCTTCCCGTCCGTGCGGCCCATGCTCGTCCCGGTCACGGAACACAAGCGTCGTCACGCCGGCCGCAAGGCGCGAAGAAGTTTTGCCGGTCTCGAAGCAACCAACGGACGACGCCGGCTTTCTGACGTCTCGCGTCCTGCAATCGAAGGGAGACACGAGATGAAACCGCATGGGGCGAAGGGCGGTCGGCCTCGGGCGGCGGTCCCGGGCCGTCTGTCCGGCTGGGCTCCGGCCACCGCACTCCTCCTGGCCGTGACGACGTCCTGCACCGGCTCCACACCGGGAAACGGTGGTGTCGCGGTCGGAAGGCCCGGCACGGCCGGAGTCGGGGACCGGCTGTTCCCGGCGCTCGGCAATGGCGGCTATGACGTGGTGCACTACGGGCTGACGTTGGATTACGTGCCCGAGACCAACCACCTGAAGGGCACGGCGGTCATCACAGCGCGTGCCACCCAGGACCTGAGCCGCTTCAACCTCGACCTGTCGGGGCTGCGGATACGCACCACCACGGTGCAGGGAGCCAGGGCCGGAGTCGCTCGCTCGGAGGACGAACTGCTCGTGACACCGGCGAGGACGGTGAGGAAGCGCGAAGTCTTCACGACGGTCGTCACCTACGACGGCACACCGCGCACGCTCGGGGACGACGACGGAGGCACGGAAGGCTGGATGGAGACCGACGACGGATCGACGGCCCTGGGCCAGCCGTCCGGCTCCATGACCTGGTTCCCGGGCAATCACCACCCGTCGGACAAGGCCACGTACGACATCACGGTCACCGTGCCCAAGGACGAGGACGGCGACCCCTACGACGTGATCAGCAACGGCGAGCTGATTGCGGAGGAGGACAGCGGCACAACGGTGACCCGGCACTGGCGCACCCAGGAGCCCATGGCCAGCTACCTCGCACACGTCTCCGTCGGTCACTTCGAGATCCACAAGGGCCGGACGGCCGATGACGTGCCCGTCCACGTCGCCATCGACCCCGACGAGGCCGAGGACTCCGCCGATGTCGCCGACCTGGTGCCCGAGATCGTCGACTGGGCCGGCAAACGCTTCGGTCCCTACCCCTTCTCCTCGACGGGTGCCGTCGTCGACCACCTGCCCGGGCTCGACTACGCCCTGGAGACCCAGACCAGGCCCTACTTCGGCGAGGCGCCCGACGAGGCGCTGCTCGTGCACGAACTGGCACACCAGTGGTTCGGCAACTCCGTCACCCCGCGCGAGTGGAAGGACATGTGGCTCAGCGAGGGCCTGGCCACCTACGCGGAGTGGCTCTGGGAGGAGGAACGGGGCAACAGGAGCGCCACGGAGATCTTCGAGGACTTCTACGACGGCACGGACGCCGGGAGCGAGGGCATCTGGGCGTTCCCGCCGGCGGATCCGCCCAGCGGCGGGCGCATCTCCGACCCGCCCGTCTACGGACGCGGTGCGATGGTCGTGCACAAGGTGCGGAGGGCCGTCGGCGACGAGACCTTCTTCGGCATCCTCCGCTCCTGGACCCGGCAGCACCGGCACGGCAACGCCGACACCCGGCAGTTCATCGCCCTGTGCGAGAGCAGGTCCGGGAAGGACTTGACCGCACTCTTCGACACCTGGCTCTTCGACAGGAGGAAGCCCTCCCGCATGTGACGGGATGCGACGCCGAGCAGGCCGCCGCAGGAGGAGACGGCGCCGTCGCCGGCGCTGTCAGTCGTGCCCACGCCGGTCCCGTTCGGGGCTCCCGTGAAAAAAGCGGGTGGTGAGCGTGATCGCCCTCCACGGAAGCAATCCCGTTGCCCTCCCTGCCGGGTGCCGTACCGCCCGCCGCGCACCGGGTCGACCGTTCGCGGCGGGCCGCGTCAGCCGCTCATGGCGTCCACCGCCTCCGGTGTGGTCTCCGTCAGCTCTCCTTCCTCCAGCAGCAACCACCGAGTGATGCCCAGCGAGGCGAGGAACGGCAGGTCGTGGCCGGCCACCAGCAGCGCGCCCTCGTACGACTCCAGGGCCGTGGTGAGCTGCCGGACGCTCACCATGTCCAGGTTGTTCGTCGGCTCGTCCAGCATCAGCAGCTGCGGCGCGGGATCGGCCAGCATCAGCGCGGCCAGCGTCGCCCGGAACCGCTCGCCGCCGGACAGGGTCGCCGCCTTCTGGTCGGCGCGGGCACCCCGGAACAGGAAGCGGGCCAGCCGCGACCTGATCAGGTTGTTGGTGGCGCCCGGCGCGAAACGGGCCACGTTCTCCGCGACGCTCAGCTCCCCGTCGAGGATGTCCAGCCGCTGCGGCAGGAACCGTGCCGGCACATGCACCGCCACCTCGCCCGACACCGGAGCCAACTCCCCGGCGATGGTGCGCAGCAGCGTCGTCTTGCCCGCGCCGTTGCGCCCGACCAGCGCGATGCGCTCGGGACCGTGCAGGTCGTACCCGCCGACCACGCGCGCGCCGTGCACCAGCTCCAGATCGCGCAGCGTCAGCACCGACCGGCCCGGCGGCACGGCGGTGTACGGCAGGTCGACGCGGATCTCGTCGTCGTCCCGCACGGCCTCCACCGCGTCGTCGAGCCGCTCCCTGGCCTCGGCCAGCCTCGCCTCGTGCATCACCCGGTGCTTGCCCGCGGACTCCTGCGCCGCGCGTTTGCGCAACCCCATGACCACTTTCGGTTCGCGCTTCTGGTCCCACATCTTCTGGCCGTACCGCTTGCGGCGGGCCAGCTTGACCTGGGCGTCGACAAGTTCGCGCTTCTGCTTGCGCAGATCGGCCTCCGCGACGCGGACCATGCGCTCGGCGGCCTCCTGCTCGACGGCGAGGGCCTCCTCGTACGCCGAGAAGTTGCCGCCGAACCAGGTGATGCCGCCCGCGCGCAGGTCGGCGACCTGATCCACGAGTTCCAGCAGCTCCCGGTCGTGGCTGACCACGATCATGACGCCCGGCCAGGAGGCGACGGCCGTGTGGAGCCGCCGCCGCGCGTACAGGTCGAGGTTGTTGGTCGGTTCGTCCAGCAGCAGGACGTCCGGGCGGCGCAGCAGCAGCGCCGCGAGCCCGAGCAGCACGGATTCGCCTCCGGACACCTCGCCGACGGTGCGGTCGAGGCCGATGTGCCCGAGGCCGAGTTCCCCGAGGGTGGCGAGGGCGCGTTCCTCGACGTCCCAGTCGTCGCCGACGGTCTCGAAGTGCTCCTCGGCCACGTCTCCGGATTCGATGGCGTGCAGCGCTGCCCGCTGGGCGGCGACGCCGAGCGCCTCGTCCACCCGCATGGCGGTGTCGAGCGTGATGTTCTGCGGGAGGTAGCCGATGGTGCCGGCCACGCGGACGGTGCCGTCGGCCGGGGCGAGCCGGCCGGCGATCAGTTTCAACAGGGTTGATTTTCCTGACCCGTTGACGCCGACCAGCCCGGTTCTGCCGGGGCCGAAGGCGGCGTCGAGTCCCTCGAAGACGGATGTGCCGTCGGGCCAGGCGAAGGACAGGGACGTACAGGTGACGGAATGAGCCATACAGAGTCTCCGCGGTTGCGTGATGCGGTCAGGGGCAAACGCGTATCGAGACACCGGGAGGCGGCGGCCCGCCGTCGGCCGGAGAGAGGTGAAGCCCAGGGAGCGCGGGATTATGACGTAATCCTGCTCCGCAAGGACGGCTCCGACGCCGAGGTCGCACGCGGCATCCCCACACGGACGGGGGGACACAGTGTCTCAGGACCTCAGACGAGCAACGTCCTTCTCCAATCGGCGGCAACAGAAGCCCGCACAACGTAGCAGGGCGCCGGCCCGCACTGTCAACGCCTTTTCGGGTGCCCCGCCCCCCGCCGCCCCGGACTCCCGCGCCACGACGCGCCGCTGGACCGGCCTCGGTACTGGTGGGCGCTGAACGGTCATGGTCCGGTTGTCGCATCGGCGCCCCGAGCGCCCGCCGGATCAAGCCCAACGACGGTCCGACACGTCGGCGCCTCCACGCACATCCGCAAGGTCGGCCGTCGGCCCAAGATGTACGAGCCGGTGGCCGAGGCCATCGCGGTGGCCATCCCCGAACGGCGCCACGGCATGCTGGCCGACGTCCTCACCGCAGCCGTCCTCGTCTCGGCCCCGCCCCGGTTGCGCAGGATCTCGGGACCGATCCCCGGATCGGCGGCGACCTGCCGGATCGTCACTTCGGGCCGCGGACCGTTCTTCACGATCCCGAGATGTTCGTTCCCGGATCCTCGGCATCCGGTGTCCCGTGTGTCTCGCGTGTCCGCGATATCACGGATCAAGTCCCCTGAAAAGTACGATGGGTTGGCTCGTGCGGGGTCTGGCGTGGTGGGCGTGTCACTCCGGTGTGCTTTCATGCGGAGCATGAAAGCGAGGTGTCGATGAGAACAGTCCGATTCTCCACGGTCGCCGGGGTCGTGTGCGCGGCCGTCATCTGCGTGGGTTGCAGTTCGCAGTCGGAAGGTGAGCCGACGGCCGACAGGTCGCCGACCGCGGCCGGTCCCACCGCCGACAGCCCGTCGCCGTTGATACCTGCGACACCGACCGTGGACCCGAACGTGGTGCCGGGATCGGTCCTGAAGACCTACCTGCCGACCAACCGCACCCTGCCCAGGGGCTGGAAGCTGTCCTCCGTGTCCAAGGAGCGGGACAGCGGCCCGACGCAGCTGCCGGAATCCGCCGCACCCAGCCCGACGGCGCTCCTCGGCTGCAGCCAACTGGCCGACGGCGGCACGGGGGCGGCTCTCGGCAACTCGGCCGCGTACGCCGCTGTGGGGGTCGCGAACTCGTCTGCCCATGAGGTCGGGGTCACGGTGCGCTCCTACTCCACGGGAGAGGCTTCGGAGGTCCTCAGACGGCTGAGGACGCTGGAGGGCGTCTGCGGAACCACCTACGAGCCGAACTCGTCGGGGCTGCTGATCAACCCGGTGACGGTGACCGTCAGCGCTGTCGACGGCCTGGGCGAGGAGGGCGTGCGTGTCGAGGTCGACCGGAAGGCATACGTCGGTGAGGAGTTCGTCGTGACACGGATCGGTGACCGGGTCCTGTCCGTGACTTCCGACAACCAGTACGGGGGCTTCGCCGATGTCGTGGCGCTGGCCAAGTCCATATCAACCCGAGTGAAGTGAGACCGTCGCTCGGCCCGGGGGATGCCCGCGGAAAGTCGGCCCCTCTCCCATCCGGGTCAGCCCGATCTGGTTGCCGCGGCCTGCGCCGTCCAGCGCGATCACGATGTGGCAGCCGATGCCCGCGCCGACCAGGGTGTCGTCGGCGGCCTTCGTCGACGCGCTGTGCGGGCAGCCGGAACAGGAGTAGGGCGTGCGCGACGAAACCATCGGCAGGGCGATCCGCTTCCGCGCCGGCGGTGCCGGCCCGGCCAGGTGAGTGCCCACGGTACGCGGCAGCCGCTCCGGTCCGATCCGGGCGGCGAGTGCCCGCGCCACGTCCTCGGCCGCCGGGGTGCCCCGCGCGGTCAGCAGTGGACGGCCGCTCTCGTCGTGGCGTCCCACCACCATGGGCGGATCGCCGATGCCGTAGAGGGCCTGCTTCACGTGCCCCTCCAGGAAGGGGACCTTGTCCTCGACGACGAGCACCCGGTCCAGATCGCCGGTCATGGCCGCCAGGTCCTCGGCAGAGACCGGGAAGGGCATGCAGATGCGGATCAGCCGGAGGCCGAGGGCTTCCGTGGCGGCCTCGCCGATGCCGAGACCGGCGAGCGCCCGCTGCACCACGGCGTACGAAGTCCCCGGGGCGAGAACGCCCAGGGTGGCACTTTGGGCACTGAACTCGACGCGGTTCAGGCCCGCCCGGCGGGCGTAGTCGCGTGCCAGGTCGACCCGGCGGGTGAGCATGTCGTGCTCGGCGTCCAGCGAGGCGGGGCCGACGAGCGTCGGGGGCGTGCCGCGGTCGGTCATCGATCGGGACCGGTCCGTCACAGGTCGTCGATCCGGACCAGTCCGTCCTGGATCGCCCGTGCCAGGAGCGCGGCCTTGGTTGGTGCCTCCCTGCCGCTCATCGCGTACTTGATCCGGATGTGTTCGAGGTGGGTGTTGACCGTGCGCGGCGAGATGCCCAGGCGTTGGCCCACGAAGTCCTTGGACTCGGACTGGAACCACTCGACCAGCACCTCGGTCTCGCGCGCCGAGAGCGTCGGCCGGTTGGTGGAGCGGTCACCGGCCAGCGCGCCTGCCAGCGACGGCGGAGTGTACGCGCGGCCTGCGGCCGCGGTGGCGGCGGCTTCGAGGAGATGCTCGGCGCCCTCGGCCTTCGTCAGGTAACTCAGAGCCCCCAGCTCCAGGCACTGCAAAGCGGTCTCGTCGTCCGCACGCATCGAGTAGACGACGACCCGCCGTCCCGCCTCGGCCAGCCTGCGCAGCTCGCTCATGGCCGGCGTCGGCCCGCCCAGGTGCAGATCGAGGATCACCACATCGGCGGTGGCGCCCTCCCCGGTCCACGCGACCCGGACATCGTCCCCCGACGCCGCGACCCGGATCGGCGGGATGCCGGTGGCCAACCACTGGGCAACCCCGGCACGCACTGCGGGGTGATCGTCGACGATGACCGCGCTCAGCTCTGTCGCTTGCGCCATCTGGCCTCCAGCCGCAGGTACTCACCGTAGACGCCGCACTCGACCTCGACCCGGCCGGTGGAGGCGGTGACCACGTCGGCACAGGCGTCGGCCACCACCGCGATGCGCACCTCCTCATCGGTGCGCAGCACGCTCACCCTGGCACGACTGCGCGCCGCCGACAATGCCGTGACCACCGGCCCGGTCAGCTCGTGGCGCACCTGCGAGGGCACCGGCACGACCGAGCCACTGATCGCGAACGACACGTCCACGCCTCGTCGCTCCGCCGCGTCGACGCATGCGGTGACCTCGTGCACCAACGGGTCGGGCACTTCGTCGTTCTCGGCGAACAGCCGTCGCAACTGCGTCGCGGCAAGTGCACATCGTCGCCGCGTGTCGCTGTCGCGTGGGTCCAGTTCGCCGTCGGCCAGGCCCGCGAGCAGCGGCAGCGTCGATCCCAACTGTCCGGCGAAAAGGTCCCGTTGACCCTGTTCCCATTGCTGCGCCGCCAGCACCCGTGTCACCAGGCGGTCCTGTTCCTCGGCCACCGCCGTCGCCTCGCGGCTCTGCCGGTGCAGTACTCGCGTGATCACCACGACCGCCAGTTGGACGTCGACCGCGCCGAACGCGGCGGCACCGGCCGCGCCCAACGCGGCACGGTCCGGCACACCCGCCGACAGGAACAGTCCCAAGCTCGTCACCAGGTGCGTGGTCAGAACCGTGATGAGCAGCCGGACCCGGTCCAGCAACAACAACAGCAGGTGCCACCCCACCAGGCCGAGCGACCAGTCGGGCGCCTGGAATCGCCGGTCCGGGGCGATCGCGGCCGTGGCACAGAACGCCGCCGCGAGTACCACTGCCGTGCCGGCCACCACGAGGGTGACGGGCAACGGCCTTCGCCGCAGCACCCACCCGCAGCAGACGGCGGTGACGCAGGCCAGGGCGACGAAGGCGGTCACGGCGAGCCATCGGTGCCGGTACTCCTGTGCGAGCAGTGGGGGCAGGCTCAGGCCGAACTGCAGGACGCCGGTGGCGCAGACCAGGATGATCCGCATCGTCGCGTGGACGTGGTCACCCGCAGCGCGTTTCTCACTCATCGGGCCACACCAACCTGACGGTGGCGCCCGCACCGGGACGCGAACCGATCGTGGCTCTGCCGCCGACGGCGGCCATGCGCTCGACCACCGAGCTCCGGATCCCGCGACGGGAGCGCGCCACCCCTTCCGGGCGGAACCCCACCCCGCGGTCGGCCACCACGACGACGACCCGGTCGCCTTCGCCGCGCACGCTCAGCACGGCGGTGTCGACCCCGGCATGCCGCTCGACGTTCACGAGTGCCTGGCGCACCGCACGCACGAAGGCGAGTGCCACCGAGGCCGGAACCAGCGGGATGTCCTCCGTGCGGACGTCGACGGCAAGTTGACTGCGGCCGACGACGGCGCGCAGCGAGGCCGTCAGGTCCACGGCGCTGTCCTGGGCGGTCGCTCCCCCTGCGGCACCGGTGAGCACCGCGAGGTCGTGCCGGGCGTACTCGGCGACTGCTTCCGGGTCCGTCTCCTTCGCCTGCACCGTCACCAGCAGGAAGGTCGATGCCGCCGTGTCGTGCAGCAGCGCGAGGTATTCGCGTTCCTGCCGGTGTCGTGCCAGCGAGGCCGCCTCCGCGCGCGCCAGCGCCGACCGGCGTTCCCGCAACTCGTCGACCCGCCTGCCCGATTGGCGAAGCAACACGAACCCCAGGCGCGCCAGCAGGCACTCGAAGGCCAGGCGCGGCAGCAGAGTGCCGACGACATCGGTCCCCACCGCGGCCAGGTCGACCGCGAACAGCCCGGAAGTGACGGGCACGGCGACCACGGGGGGCCACTCCCACTGGAGCGTGATCGCCGTTGTGGTCAGCATGTTCAGCGCCCACAGGTTCAGCGGCCCGCCGGTCCATTCCTGGGTCGCGCAGACCGCCACCACTCGCAGCACGGCGAACACCAGTGACAGCGCCGCGCCGCGCCCCCTGAACCCCACCCAGCAGTCCACCCCGGCCCCCGCGAGCACCAACCCGAACAAGGCGAACCCCAGCGGCAGGGACTCGTCGGGCACCGCGAGAAGGCCGAAGGTACTGATGACGACCAGCGCGATCCCGCGCACGGGAGGAACCAACCGGTGGGCGGACGCCAGGAATCGCGCCTCGACGCTGCCCTGCGGCGAGATCGGCGACACGCCGTTCACCGGGCCGGGCCGGGTGCCGGGCCGCTGGTACCGCCTTCTTCGCGAGCGAGTGGGCGGAGCGCCGGAACGACCGGTGCGACACCGCGGGATGACGGCCCGGGCATCGGATCACCGTCCTCCTGCGTTGAGCCGGCCACCTCACCTGCCGGGCAGGAATCCCGGCGACGCGGGACTATACCGAAGCCGTACGACGGCTCCGCACGTCGGGCGTGCGTGCTCGTCGACCCCACCGGACCCGGACGGACCGCCCCGGGACGCCCGCACGGGGCCGGGGCGGAATCGGCACGGCGGACATGCCGCCCCCGTACGTCGGTCGAACAGCCGATGTCTGTCGGACCGTCTGTTGCTACGTTTCGGCGCGCCATGTTCCTCGACGTGGGAGTCGGGTTGATATCAGCAACAGGAGTCAGTCGTACGTGGGTCGCCATTGCCGCAATATGCGCGGCCCTGGTGGTCTCGCTCGGTCTCGTGCAATCGGCTGCCGCCGCTCCGGTCTGGCCGGTCATCGGCAACGGCTCGTCGGGCCCCGATGTCACCGCCGCCCAGTACCTGCTGCGCAGCCATGGTCACGACATCGCCGCCGACAGCGAATTCGGCCCGGCCACCGAGAGTGCCACCGTGGCCTTCCAGCAGTCCAGGGGGTATGCGGCGGACGGTGTCATCGGTGCGGAGACCTGGCCCGGCCTGATCGTCACGGTCCGCGAGGGCGAGAGCGGCGACGCCGTCGCGGCGGCACAGACCGCCCTGAACACGTACGGGTACGGACTGACCGTGGACGGCCGGTTCGGACCGGCCACCGCCGCCGCAGTCACCTCGTTCCAGAACGACAAGGGCCTGTCCGTGGACGGCATCATCGGCCCCGAGACCTGGCAGAACCTCGTCGGCCACGGCGGCGGCGGTGGCGGCGGGGGCAGTTACTCCCTGCCCATCGCGCGCGATGCCCTGTCCCGCGGCTACTACAACGCGCCGCATCACGACTACCCGGCACTCGACCTGCCGGTGGGCACCGGGACCCCGGTGTACTCGGTGCGCTCCGGCGTGGCGAACCAGATCGACAACGACCGGTGCGGCCTGGGCTACGAGGTCGTCGGTGACGACGGCGCCACCTACTACTACTGCCACTTCTCCGCGCACGGAGTCGGCTCCGGTGCCCGGGTCGGCTCGGGCACCCAGCTGGGTCTGTCGGGCAGTACCGGCAACTCCACCGGACCGCACCTGCACATCGAGATCACCGCCGGTGGCGCCAACCGCTGTCCGCAGAGCTTCCTGTCGGCCGTCTACGACGGAACCACCCCGCCCGCGGCCGGCGACCTGCCGACCGGCGGCTGCATCGAATAGCCGATGCCAGGGCCCCGGCAGGTCTCGACGACTCGCCTGCCGGGGCCCTGACGTCGGCCTGCTCGTCCATCGCACCGATCTCACCACGGGGAGTCCGGGTTGAATGCAAGAACACTGATCACGAAACCGTCGGCCTGTCGTGTGTGGGTCGCGGTCACCGCGCTGTGCGCGGCCCTGATGATCTCGCTCGGCCCCGTGCAGTCGGCCACCGCCGCACCGGCCTGGCCCGCCCTCGGCAATGGCACGACCGGGGCGAACGTCGCCACCGCCCAGTACCTGCTGCGTGGTCACGGTTACGACGTCTCGGTCGACAGCGACTTCGGCCCGGCGACCGAGAACACGGTGGTCGCCTTCCAGCAGTCCAAGGGGTACGCCGCGGACGGTGTCATCGGTGCGGAGACCTGGCCCGGCCTGATCGTCACGGTCCGCGAGGGCGAGAGCGGCGACGCCGTCGCGGCGGCACAGACCGCCCTGAACACGTACGGGTACGGACTGACCGTGGACGGCCGGTTCGGACCGGCCACCGCCGCCGCAGTCACCTCGTTCCAGAACGACAAGGGCCTGTCCGTGGACGGCATCATCGGCCCCGAGACCTGGCAGAACCTCGTCGGCCACGGCGGCGGTGGCGGCGGGGGCTGCACGGTACCGGACCGGCCCGACCCCGAGGTGCTCACGGTCGTCTACCGGACCGGTGTCGAACTCGGTGTCAGCGACAGGGTGTTGCTCGCCGGGTTCGAGGCAGGCGTGGTCGAGTCGAACATGAACAACCTTGACTGCGGCGACCGGGACTCGCTCGGGGTGTTCCAGCAGCGTCCGTCGCAGGGCTGGGGCACGCCGGAACAGATCATGGACGTGTCGTACGCCTCGAACGCGTTCTTCACCCCCGCCATCCGGGTGGCGGCGGACAACCCGGACCTGTCCGCGGGCGAGGTGGCGCAGGCTGTGCAGGTCTCGGCCTACCCGGACCGCTACGACGCCGTGGAAGGCACCGCCCGCGAGCTGATCGAACGCGCCGGGGAACTCGTCGGCCAGTGATCGACGGCACGACAACTACGGCTTGAGAAGTGCGGCTTGAGAACTGCGGCATGAGAACTGCGGCATGAGAAGTGCGACATGACTGGATTCCGGTCCCGTGCCCGGCGCGGGGCCGGGACCGTTTCGGCTGCCGACCTCGGCCAGATCCAACCGAACCTGCCAAATCTCCCGGTCCGTACCATCGGACTCCCCGGCGGTGAAGTCCTTGTCGGTGCCGAGCGGCAACCCGGGCAGGTCGGCCACCGGGCCGGCGCCGAGTCCGGGCATGGCCTGCGGTACCTCGCACTCGTCCGGTTGCGGGTTCGCCGCCGCCCACAGGATCGAGGCAGGTCATGGCCTGGCCGGTGTTGCGGCCACTGCCGCGAGGGCAGTGCGGCTCCTCCTGCCGATATTGCAGAACCGCATGCCGTTTCGGCACCATGAGGACATGGGAACCACGAAGGGCGACATCCTGGCAGCGGTCGGACCACGCCTGCGGGAGCTGCGACGTCGGCGTGGCATGACGCTGGCCGATCTGGCCGAAGAGACCGGTATCAACGAGAGCACGCTCTCTCGCCTCGAAGGCGGGACGCGCAAGCCGACACTGGAGATGCTGCTGCCGCTCGCCGAGGTGTACGCGGTACCGCTGGACGAACTCGTCGGCGCACCACGTACCGGCGATCCGCGAATCCACCTCAAGCCGGTCACCCGCGGCGGCCTGACATTCGTGCCGCTCAGCCGCCCCGGCGGCGTCCAGGCACACAAATTGTTGATCGCGGCAAAGCCCGGCACGGACCCGCAGTTGCAGACCCACGAGGGCTTCGAATGGGTCTACGTCCTCGGGGGCAGGCTGCGGCTGCTCCTGGGCGAGAAGCGCCTGGTCCTCAAGGCCGGCGAGGCGGCCGAGTTCGACACCCACATCCCGCACTGGTTGGGCCCCGACGACGAGCAGACCGTGGAACTCCTCGTGCTGTTCGGGCCACAGGGGGAACGGGCACATCTCAAGACCCGCACCGCCTGACCCACCGGCCCCGTCCCAGCGGGGCGCCTACGACGCCTCACGTCCCTGACACCCCTGACGCCCGGCGATCAGCGGATGGGTGCATGGGATGCAGTGGCAGGCCGGGTTTCCGATGGGGCCACCGTGACGTTCCGGCCCAGTGGCTCCTCGATGGTCCCGCCGATACGCAGCCGGCAGCAGGTGGTCGTCGCTCCGGTCGACCCCTCGAAGCCGGAGGTCGGCGACATCGTCCTCGCCCGTGTCGCCGGGACGGTCTACCCGCACAGGGTGTCGTCCGTGGACCCGGCCGGGAAGCGGGGGCAGATCAGCAACAACCGTGGCCGCGTCAACGGCTGGACCAGCCGCGATCGTGTCTTCGGCATCTGTGTCGCAGTCGACGGCGTCATGCGGAAGGGAGCCGCGGGCAAGACGCTCACGGCCGACTCCGACGGCTCCTCCTCCTGCGGTTCCGGCCCCATGTGCTGATGGCATTTCGGAGAGTTCCGTCCGGCTTCCCGTCCCCGACGCACTCGGGGAGCATCGGCCCCGGCACAAGCCCGCAGGTCGCGTCCTCAACTCGGCTGGACCTGCGCCAGCGCTTTGTTCAGGTGGTGCTCGGCGACTCCCCGCATGAAGTCCCGGTCGGGGAAGTCCCCGTCGAGGAGACGTAGCGGGCCGGCTGTCAGCGACAGATGCTGGGTGAGGACGTAGAGCGCGAGGCGGCCTTCGTCGAGGCCGTCCACTGCCAGCTGCCGGTACTGGCTGTCGGTGTGGCGGAGGCGCAGGAACGCGTGCTCCCACTCGACGTCGAAGTACAGCAGGTTCTCGATGTCGATCACCACGGGGTGGCCGTCCCTGTCGACCATGACGTGGTCGAGGCCCAACTCGCCGTGGACGACGGAGTACTCGGCGCGTGGCCGTACCGCCGCGGTCAGCCGACGCAGCCGCTCCTCCAACTGATCACGGGCGTCGGCGATCCTGTGGTCGCGCGCGCTCGCCTCGGCGAGGCAGCGCAGCGCGAAGGCGAGCGCCGCCTGCTCGCACGAGGACGAACGTGATGTGCCGCCCCGCTCGATCAGGGCCACCTTGCCGAAGGACGGCGCCCGGTGGCCACGCATCATCGCCAGGCTCTCGGCGAGGCGCATCATGGTCGGCTCCGCGGCGCGCGGGTCGCGATTGCGCAGATCCATCAGATCCTCGCCGGGCACATCCTCGACGATCGCGAGGTCGGCCGGGTAGAGGGTGCGGTCGCGGTCGACCAGGTGGATCTTGAGCACCCGAAGGCCCAGCGCCTCCAGCCGCGCGTGCGCGGCCTCGAACAGGTCGAGACCGATGCCGGGCGAGAACGGGTCGGCGAGATCGCCGTCGTGCTCGGTGGCCGGCCAGTAGTTCTCGGAGTCCTCCCACAGATAGGCGATCGCCGTCATGCCGTCGTCCATCGTCAGCCGGTAGACGCCCTTCGTCGTGCCGCCGGCGAGTCGCTCGACCGCCTCCAGCCGTCGCCCACCGCCCAGCGCGGCCCGTGCCGCACCAGCCAACTGATTCCGAGTCACTTCCCTGGGTGCCACGCCCGCAACCCGCCTTCCGTGTCGACGACTGGAGCAGCCTACGCACGCCGTCGTTCAACTCCGAACGAATTTGATTCGAAGGTGCCCTGCGTGATTCGAGAACGGGCGCCGGCGGCACGTCCCACGCGGTGGAGGGAGAGACGGTGCAGGCATGGGCGTCGACCGCCGATTCCGGCCCCGGGAGCGCCGCCGACGGTTGTCATCCTCTTTCAAAATGTAGTACTTCTTATACATGGGTGAGCAGCTGTACAACAGACTGGCCGTGGCTCGCACCGAGCGGAAGGTGTCACGGCAGCGCCTGGCCGACGAGGTGGGAGCGCACTACCAGACCATTGGCTACATCGAGCGGGGGCAGTACAACCCGAGCCTCGACCTGGCGCTGAAGATCGCGAAGTTTTTCGAACTGCCGGTGGAAGCACTGTTCTCGCTGGAGCCGTTCCGGCCACTCACGGATGAGATCCACGGGAAGAAGACGTCATGACCACGACACGACTCACGCGCTACGACCGCAGCATGCTGCGGCTGATGAACGACCGCCGAGCCATGCCGCTGTACGCGACGGCCGCCCGTCGACGCCTGGTGGTCGCCGTGCATCTGATGCTGACCGCGGCCATCGGCTCCCTCATGGCCTACGCCTCCCTTGCGGACGGCACACCTGTCTGGGCCTTGGTTGTCATGGCGGTGCTGCTGCCGCCATGGATGATCGCGACCGGTGCGATCAACGGGGCCACCCGCGGCCTGCTCGAATTGCGTGAACGGGCGCTGGATGAACGGCAGTCCGATGAACGCGCTCGGGTGCAGGCCCGCGCCCATCGCGTGATGTCCTTGCTGTTGGCCGCAGCCGCCGCCTGCCTGCTGATTGCGCATGTGGCCGACGGTCACGCCCTGAAGACGTACGCGGCCCCGGTGCTCGTCGCCGTTCTCGCGGTGCACTGGCTGATGCCGCTGTGGGTGGCCGGTCTGATGGTGCGGGACGAACCGGCCGAAGAAGACGGCCTCCTGACCTGACGGGTCCGAGAAGACGCGGCCCGTCCGGATGCCCTTGAGGCGGACGCGGGGAGTGCGGGTCTCCGCCGCCCTGTCACACGCGTACGCCTCGGACCGCCGAACGCGCGGGCGTGGGCGCGAACCCGTTCGCCGCGTCCGGGCGTCGTCACGTCACCGATGAAACCCGAACAGAACAAATCGATTCATGACATCCGGTGGTTCATCCGGATCAGGGGGCATCCGTACGTGTCCGAAACGGGCGCGGGTAGAGTGACCGGCCGAACCACGGGGAGGGCGCCGATGCGGACGCCGGCAAGGATACGGAGACGGGGCGGGGCGTTCAGGGCCCGAGCGGGTGCGGCGCTCGCGGCTCTCATGCTGCTCGGCGGCGCCGGAACAGCCGTGGCGGACGGCCCCGGCACCACGCCCACCCCCACAGCCACAGCCACAGCCACAGCCACAGCAGCGTCGAAGGCGGCGGACGGCGCGAGCCGGCCCGAGCGCCTGGCCGAGGAGCTCCGCAAGAACCCGGTGTACGTCTCGGCCGACCGCCCCCGCAGGCTCCCGCGCTCGCTCGCCCCGGACATCGCCGCTCTCGCCGCACGTACCGGCGTACCCACCTACGTGCTGGCGCTGCCCGCGGGCGACGACACCCTGCTCGCACTGGTGCACGACCGGCTGGGCAAGACCGGCCTGTACGTACTGATCAGCGAGTACAGCAGCATCCACGCCGCCGCGTTCGGTGTCGACGTCCCGGTCGAGGAGGCCGGCCGCGTCGCCCTGTACGGCACTCCGTACGGGGCCGGTCCGCTCGCGGCGTTCGAATCCTTCGTCGACGCGATCGCCTCCGGCCACGACCGGGCCGCCGCCGAGGCCGACAAGCTGTACGAGCGCTACCGCAAGGACGGCAAACCCGAGGAGTACATCAGCTCCACCGACCGGCAGAACCAGAACCTGCTGCTCGGCCTGGCCGTGGTGGTGATCCCCGGTCTGGTGCTGGCGCTCGGCACGTGGTTCGCCCTCCACCGGTCGCGACCGGCCGGAAAGGCCGACCTCAAGAGGGTCGCCGGTCCGAGGAATCGATCCGTCTCCCTCGACAAGAGTGCGAGCAAGAACTCGGACAAGGGAGCGGGGAAGACCCCCGGAAAGGGGTCCGACACGGGTTCCGGCAAGGCCGCGGTGAGGCCGCAGGCGCCGCCGCGCGCCCGGTTCGCCGCCCGTCGTCGCGGTGTGCTGCCGGTGACGGTGGTCGCGACGGCGGCGGCCGTGGTCGCCGTGGTGCAGCTCGCCCCCAGCGTCTTCCCGCAGACCGTCGACGGCCCGTACCTCCGCATCACCGAGGGCGACCTGGACGCCCGGGTGGAGGAGGTCGCCGCCGGGCTCGCCGCCGGGCCGATCTACCAGGACCTGTCCACCGCGGAGATGCTGAACGGCGCCGACCTGCCCGTGATCCACCGGCGACTCGCCGAGCTCGAACCCGAGGGCCCGGTGTACGTACTGGTCACGACGAGCAACACCGACGACGAGAGCGGTGGCGACCAGGACATCCTGCTCGCCCGGGTCCATCAGCGCACCGGCCGGAACGGGGTCTATGTGCTGATCGACCCGGTGTCCGGCAGGATCGCCATGAACACCTTCGGCACGGACCACGACACCGTGGGCCGTTTCATGCGTCTGCCGTCCTCCGTCATCTACCCGGAGTACCGCAGGGACGGTGACATGCAGGTGGTGCCGCGTCTCGACAAGGCCCTGGACGCCGTCGCCGAGGCCGAGCCGAGCAAGGGCTACGACCCCGCGATCCGCGAGACCGAACTGCCCCCGCTGCACGACAA
Source organism: Streptomyces sp. NPDC056061 (assembly GCF_042266885.1). Classification (NCBI taxonomy): domain Bacteria; kingdom Bacillati; phylum Actinomycetota; class Actinomycetes; order Kitasatosporales; family Streptomycetaceae; genus Streptomyces; species Streptomyces sp. NPDC056061. Next base: position 214,183 of record NZ_JBHJWQ010000012.1, read on the forward strand.
CCGGCTGCCCAGCCTGTTCACCAGCGACTTCGGGCCCGGGGTCGCGCTCGGCACGCTGCTGCTGTGTGTGCTGCTGCCGGTCATCTGGCTGGTCCTCGCCCTCATCCGGCTGCTGCTGCGCTCGCGCCGCACGGCCGCGGTCGAGCCCTCGCCGCCGCAGCACGTCGGGCCCCGGCACGCCGCCGCGCTGCCGTCCGTGCGACAGCTGCGCGCCTGGGCCGCCGCCGATGTCCGCGAGCTGACCGGGCGGCTGGCCGCCACCGCCCAGGACACGCCCGGCCGCACCCGCGCCTGGGACTGCCTGGACGCCGCCGAGCTGCTGGCCGGCGCCGGTGACGGGCACCCGGACCGGGCCGCCGGGGCGGGCGATCTGGCCGCCGTCGCGGTGCTCGCCCGGGCCGGGCTCGCCGCTCTCCGGGGGCAGCTCCACCCGACCGTCTGCCGGCTCAACCCCCTGCACGGCGAGGCCACCGGCGGCCGGGTGCCGGGGTGGCTGGTCGACCGCGGCATCGGCCCCGGGTCGGCGCGGCTCTGCCCCGCCTGCCGGGACGCCGTCCGCAGCAGCGGAGTCAGCCGCGGTACCGCCGATGCGGCCGCCCGCGAACGGGTGGTCTCCGAACGGCTGCTGAGCCTGCCCGGGGCTGACGGCCGTACCCGGATCGCCTGGAACGAGGCCGGGCAGGTTCTGCCGGGCGCCCGTGAAGGGCTCGAAGCACTCATCCTCAGGGCCAGGGAGTCCGCCGGTGTCCAGTGAACCTCCGACCAGTCGACGCCCGACCGACAACCACGCGTCCAGGGCAGCCCGAAGCGCGGCGCGCGGTGTTCTCCATGCCGCCACCCGCGGCCCGGCTGCCGGGCTCGTCGCCGCTCTGCTGCTGACCTGCGCGACGCTGTTCGCCGCCGGCGCCGCCGCCCGGGCGGAGACCTCGGGGACCGGGCCGTCCGCGGCGACGATCGCCGAGGCTCTGGCCGACAACCCCGTCTACGTCGATCCGGCCTACGCGGCTGCCGTCAGCGCTTCGCAGCAGCAGGACCTGGTCGACCGGATCGCCGGGACCGGCCTGCCGATCAAGGTGGTGCTGGTGCCCCTGAAGAAGGGCGACGCCTTCGGCGGCAGCGCCCAGTCGCTCGCCTCGGTGATCCAGGGACGGCTGGACCAGCAGCGGCTGATCCTGATCACCAACAACGAGTACGGGAAGTGGCTCAACGGCACCGAGTGGCCCACCGACGCCCACCAGACCCGCGATGCCGTCGCCGCTGTCGGGTTCATGAAGGAACTCGACGACGCCGGACTGGCCGCCCGGATCGCCAGGGCCGTACAACTGATCAAGGACGGGAACGGCACCGAGGCGTACAAGGCCGAGACCGCCAGGCTCGACAGGGAACGCTCGGCCCGGCCCGAGGCCGGGGAGGACGCGCCCGGATCGTCCTCCGGTGGCGGTCCGGGGACCGTGCTCGCGATCGCCGCGGTGCTGGCTCTCGCGGCTGTCGGCGCCGTGTTCCTGGTGCGCCGCCGCTCACCCCGGCACAGCGCCTTCACCTTCCCGGACGCCGTCTTCGCCGCCGACCGGGCCGCCGACGAGGCCGGGCTGCGCCGCCGGGCCGCCGACGAGCTGCTCGCCCTCGGCGGGGCCGTGGAGGACGCCGACGGTGCCACCACCCCGGGCCTCGACCGGGCCCTGGACGCGTACGACGCGGCCGGCCGGGTGCTGGACGCCGCACAGGGGCTGCCCGACCTGGTCGGTGTGCTGGCCCTGGTCGACGAGGGGCGCTCCGCCCTGGCCGCGGTTCCCGGGCTTCCGTTGTGCTTCTTCGACCCCCGGCACGGCACTGCTGCCCGCCGTGCGGTGTGGCGCCCGCTCGGCCGCCGCGAGCGGGTCGACGTCGCGGTCTGCGAGGACTGCGGCCAGGCTCTCCGCACCCGCCGCTCGCCGCAGGTGCTGGCGGTCCGGGATCAGGGCCGTACCGTTCCCTACTTCGAGGTGCCGGCCGAGCGCAGCCTGTGGGCCGCCACCGGCTACGGTTCGCTGCTGTCCGGCCCCGACGACACCCTCGCCGCGCGGGTCGGTGCCGGTGAGTTCAGCCGCGCCCGGAAGCGGTCGGGGGACCAGGACGGGCCCGAGGACAGATCCTGACGTTCCCTTCGAGGCTCTGAACGGCGGGACCGCGGCGGCCCGTTGGGCGGCGGGCCGCCGACGTACCGTCCGTACTCGCAGTCCGCCCGGGGCACGGGGTCACTCCGGCCAGTCGGAGCCCTGGATGACCTCCACGAAGTCACCGCGCTCGAAACCGGGCACGAAGTGGGCCAGCACATCGGCCTTGACGTTGCCGAACGTGGTGTCGGGGCGGTCCTTGATGCCGTCCGTGAACGCGGCGAGGATGCGGTTCTTGAAGTCGGGGCGGGGGTGCGCAGCGACCACTGCGGCGCGCTGCGCGTCGGTGACGGCGTGGTAGCCGATGCCCAGGACGTCCAGTTCCACACCGCGGGTGACGAGGGCGATCTCCGGCGCCATGTGCAGCGGGATCTCCGGTGTGGTGTGCAGTGCGATGGCGGTCCACACACGTTGGGCCGGTTCGCCGGTGATGCCGTGCGCCCGGAGGAAGCGCCGCGCCTCGTCCGCGCCGTCGATCTCGAACCGCTGATCGGTGCGGGCGAAACGGTCGGTCAGGCCGAGGTCGTGGAACATCGCCCCGACGTAGAGCAGCTCCGGGTCGAAGTCCAGCTTCTGCTCGGCCCCGCGCAGCGCCCCGAACAGGAACACCCGGCGCGAGTGGTCGTACAGGAGCGGGGTGGCCACCTCGCGCACCAGCTCGGTCGCCTCCCGCGCCAGCGCGCTGTCCGGGATGCGCACGCCGGCGATCAGCCCGGTCGTCTCGGTCGTCATGGCTTCGCTCCTCGGGGAAGATTCGGTGGGCTCCTCCACATTCGCTCACGCCATAGGCTCGCGCCATGTCCGTACAGACACATGCACCACAGATTCAGACATGACCCGGCGGGTCGGCTTTCTCGTCTTCGATGCCGTGACCCTGCTCGACGTCAGTGGCCCGTTGGAGGTCTTCCACCAGGCGGCGCGGCTCGGCCACCCCTGTACAACGCTCCTGATCTCCCCGCACGGCGGCCCCGTCACCACCTCCAACGGGGTCGCACTGGCCGCCACCGCCGCACCGCACGACGTCGGCCCCCTGGACACCCTGGTGATCGCCGGGGCCGATCATCTCGCCGACCCCGGCCCCGAGAGTCCGCTCCTGGCCGTCGCCGACACCCTCGCCGGGCAGGCCCGACGGGTCGCCTCCGTGTGCACCGGCGCCTTCGTCCTGGCCGGGCTCGGCCTGCTGGACGGTCGCCGCGCCACCACCCACTGGCGGCACGCCCGTGAACTCGCCCGCCGCCATCCCCGCGTCCGCGTCGAACCGGACGCGCTCCACATCCGCGACGGCCGCTATCACACCAGCGCCGGCATCAGCGCAGGCATCGACCTCGCCCTCGCTCTCGTCGAACACGACCACGGCCCCGACACCGCCCGCGACATCGCCCGTGAGCTCGTCGTCTTCATGCAGCGCCCCGGCGGCCAGTCCCAGTTCTCCACCGCCCTGGCCACCCCGCCCGCCCGCGGCGACCTCCTGCGCACCCTCACCGCCGCCGTCCTCGCCGACCCGGCCGCCGATCACAGCCTGCCCGCCATGGCCTCCGCCGCCGCGGTCAGCACCCGCCACCTCACCCGCCTCTTCCACACCGAGCTGCACACCACCCCGGCCCGCTGGGTCGAACGCGTCCGCCTGGACCGCGCCCGGCAGCTCCTCCTCGACGGCCACAGCATCACATCGGCCGCTCGCCACAGCGGCCTCGGAAGCGACGAGACCCTGCGCCGCGCCTTCGCCCGCCATCTGGGCACCACCCCCACCGCCTACCGCAGACGCTTCGGCACCACCCGCACAACCGCTCCCTGAACGGCGATCGGTTGCCGATGCATGTGCCGCCCCCGGGGCCGTGGACCCGCGGCGGCCGACCGCACCGCAACATGCCCGCGACCTGAGCCCCGACGGATGGCGGCTGATCGCACTGGATCAGCGGGGCACGGGGACTCCGACCGGGCATCGAATGGTCCATGCCGCACATGCGGTTTGCGCCTGACGAGACGGACCGCCCGGCCCGGGTCGGCCGCGCGGGACCGGCAGCCGACGCGGAACCGGGTCAGCCCCAGAACTCCCGCAGGACGGCGTTGACGACGGCGGGCTCCTGGGTGTGCGGGTAGTACCCGGGCACCCGCAGGAGGCGGCCCCCGAGGGAGTCGGTGAGGGACTCGGCCACGGCCATGAGGGGGAGCCCCACGTGCTCGCGGTACGCGGCGGGCGCGCGCTCCCAGGTTCCGCAGATCACCAGAACCGGCAGGGCGGCGCCCCGGATCGCCTCCAGCGGGATTTCCGCCTCCCAGATGGGCCGCTCTCTCATGGAGGTGGCGACGGCACGGAGCCGACGCGACGTGGGCTCGGGCATGGCCATCCCCAACCCCTCGGTGGACGCACGCAGATACTGCTCCGGCGTGACGTCGTCCGGGATGCCCGGGGCGCCGTCGCGCACCCGGTCGAGGAGGTCGGCGACGACTGGATGGTGCGCGGCGGCGGTGAAGGCGGAGGGCTGGATGAGGACAAGGGAGCGGACGAGGTCGGGTCGGCGCGCGGCGGCGATGAGCGCGGCGACGGCGCCGTTGCCGTGCCCCACGAGGTGGGCGCCGCCGAGCCTCCCGGCAAAGGCCCCGTCGCCGAGAACCTCCACGACGTCCTCGGCGTCGACGTCGAAGTCGCTGCGCTCGGTGTCCGGACTGTCGCCGTAGCCCCGGCGATCCATCAGGAGGAGCCGCCGGCTGTCCGCGAGGGGCCGCTGCCCGGCAAACCCGTATGCGGAGTCGCTGCCCCAGGTGAAGATGTTGTGGATGAAGAGAGCGGGCGCAGCAGCGGCCGCCGGGGCCACTGGTGCCACTGGCGCCATCGAAGCTGTCGCGCCCCGGCCTCCTCCGAACCGATCGCGGTCATCCCACACGGTCACGTGCACGGCCACAGGGCACCCCTCCCATAGCTGAGGAACGTCAACTCCCGTGAGAGTAACGGCTGTCCCGTAATCCGTTGTGGATCAGCGCGCGGCGTCAGATGTGGCGCATCGCAAGGCGGAAGGACACCCTCATACGGGATGTATGCGGGCGTTCCGACAACACGGCGAGGTGCCCCATCTGTCGTCTCGCGCCCACCAGGGACGGGCGAGTACCGCCTGCCCGCGCACAGTCACAACCCCGCCGCCCCGCCTCTCCAAGCCTCCAAGCCTCAAAGCCTCAAAAGATCAATTCAGAAACTGACCGGTGGATCGAGGCTTACGGGCTGACCCGCGATTGATTGTGGGTGGGCCGTGACATGACGAGGGCCGCGCGGGTTCTTGAGGTGTGAAGATCAAGCAGGCCCGCGCGGCCATGTCTCATCCTGCCTTCTGCGGCGTTACATACCAACATCTCGGCGAGTTGATCGAAGAACTCGCGCCACGCTGGGAAGCGCGCTGTGAGTCCGGACGCCACGAGCGGCGTCAGGGCCGCCGCAGGCGGGAGGCCGGAGCCGGGCCGAGGTACGAACTCGTCTTTACCGACCGCGTGCTGGTCACCCTGGTTCACCTGCGGACCGGACTCACACACGCTGCCCTGGCCGTGATCTACGAGGTGGGAACCTCAACCGTCGGCCGCGCCGTTGCCGAGATCCGGCCACTGCTGGCCGACCGCGGATTCGCCGTGCCCGACAGACCCGGCCTGAGGCTGCGAACCCTCGGGGACGTCTTCGCCTATGCCGAGGCCGAGGACATCACACTGCGGATCGACGGCACGGAAACCCAGGTCCGCCGTCCCCGGGCGAACCGCCCCGGCCGACGTGCCTTCATCTCCGGCAAGCGCAGGCAGAACACCATCAAGATGACCACGATCAGTGATCACCAGGGCCGCACCCTGTGGTCCGGCGCCGAGCGGCCTGGCCGGATGCACGACCAGACCGCCTTGCGCACCGAAGGCATCGCCGAGCAGTTCCGTCACCGTCCCACGGTCAGGGCAGAAGTCGACGAGGGCTACCGGGGTCTGGCCAACAAGTTTCCCCACCAGATCTCGGCACCGCCAAGGAAGCCGAAAGACCTCGACGGCGGGCCGCTGAGCGAGAGGCACGCCTGGCGTGAAATGCGCCGCCGCCAGTCCTCCCGCCGGATCTGCGTCGAGCACGCCAATGCTGAACACCGGCAGTGGCGCCCGCTCCAGCGGTACACCGGACGGCGTGAGGACTACGGCGCCACCCACCGAGCCATCGCCGGGCTCGTCTCCGACCGCGCCGCCAAACGGACCACCCAGCGCAAGACGAACACCGCCCTCGTACCCGTCAGCGCGAAGGTCTGCTGAATCACCCACCAGCCGAACCCCCAGGCCAGCACGCCCAGACATCAATCGCGGGTCAGCTCGTTAGTGTCATGGGATGAGTACTCGCACCTTCCGTATCACCGTCCGCGGTGTCTTCGACGGACTCAACACCGATCAACGAGCCGAACTCCTGGCCCGTGCCGCGGAGCACGACGTTCTGCGCGCGGCCTTCACGCCCGAGGGGCACCTCAGTTACGACCTGGCAGCACGATCCGCCTTCACCTTCCGTTTCCTGGATTCCGGGGAGGAAGAGGAGGACATCCTGGAGGCGTCCGAACGCGCCGAAGAGGCGGCGAGGGCGTGGCTGGCCGAGCGCGCCTACGGCTACAAGAACCTCAGGTCCCAGGCCGAGGACCTCTCCCAGGCACCGCTGAGCAAACGGCAGCGCCGCGCCGCAGCCCAGAAGAACCTCTGAAGCCTCCGGCTGCATGTTCTTCACCCGGCCGTCGAGCGTTGCTCGCCACGCGGTCCGGGCCGGGCGGCGCTCATCCCGGTGAGCATCGCAGCGGGGAGACGACGCTCGGGCCCACGGCTCGGTAGCGGGACCCCGGTACCCCAAGCTCCTACCCAAGGCTCCCATCCGGCCATCAACCAAACAAATCCTTGACTGCTCAAGCTCCTGATATGCTTGAGCAGTCAAGGAGGTGGCAATGACTGATGCACTGGACGCGTCGCTGCGTCTCGTGAGGGCCCAGACGGCCCTGGTGAAGCGGTTCGACGCGAGTCTGGGGGGGCTGCACGGGGTGAGCCTTGCCGACTTCACGATGCTGCTGCGTCTGGGGCAGGCGCCCGGCAGCCGGATGCGCCGGGTGGACTTGGCCGAGGCGCTGGGCCTCACCGCCTCCGGGGTGACCCGGGGGCTGGCGCCGCTGGAGCGGATCGGGCTGGTGACGCGCGAGACGGACGCCCGTGACGGCCGGGTGGCCTACGCCGCGCTGACCGACACCGGCCGCGCGCGTCTGACGGACATGCTCGCCACGGCGGAGCAGGTCGCCGCCGAGATCTTCGCCGCGCCCCCGTGGAGCAAGGAGGACGTCGGCCGCTTGTCCGCGCTGCTGACGCGCCTGGGCGGCACCGGCCTGCCCGGCCACACCCTCACCCCATGACCCCCGGCACGTCTCCCGACGGATGCCTCATCCGCACCTTGGAGCAAGCACGTGAATCCGACCCCCGCCCCCGCGCCGCCCCTCGCCCCGGCCGCCACCACGGCCCATGCCCCGACAGCCATCCGCACGGAGGGCCTGCGCAAGGTCTATCCACGCGCGCAGGGCGACCTCGTCGCCGTGGACGGGCTGGACCTGGCGGTCCATCAGGGTGAGTTCTTCGGCCTGCTCGGCACCAACGGCGCCGGCAAGTCCACCACCATCGGCATGCTCACCACCCTGGTCGCGCCCAGCGCCGGAAAGGCGTGGGTCGCCGGGCACGAGGTGGGTGCCGACCCGGTCGGCGTGAAGTCCCGCATCGGTGTGGTCTCCCAGGCCAACACCCTGGACCGCGCGCTCGGCGTCGCGGACAACCTCGCCTTTCGCGGCCGCTACTTCGGCATGGCCGCCCCGGCTGCCCACCGCCGCGCGCTCGAACTGCTGGAGCGCTTCGGTCTCGCCGACAAGGCCGACGCCAAGGCCCACCAGCTCTCCGGCGGCCAGGCCCGCCGCGTCATGATCGGCCGGGCCCTGATGCACCTGCCGGAGGTGCTCTTCCTCGACGAACCCACCGCGGGCGTCGACCCGCAGGCGCGCGAGGACCTCTGGCGGATCATCGCAAGCCTGCACGAGACCGGCCAGACCGTGGTGCTGACCACCCACTACCTCGACGAGGCCGAGGCCCTGTGCCAACGCCTGGCCGTCATCGACCACGGGCACCTGCTCGCCTGCGACACTCCCGAGGCGATCAAGACGTCCAGCGGAGCGCAGACGGTCGTCACCGTCCACTACGACGGCGATGCCACCGCGGCCACCGACGCTCTCCACAACATCCCCGGCGGCGCCCACGACGTGGCCGTCGACGGCCCGACCGTACGGGTTCGCACCACGCATCCCGACGGTGTCCTGGGCCATCTGCTGCGAGCCGGCAGCGCGGCCGGCCTCACGGTCCGCGACGCCACCACCACACCCCCCAGCCTGCAGACCGCCTTCCTCACCCTGACCGGACGCGACTACACACCATGACCACCGCGAACGCCCTCGCCACCGCTCCCCGCCCGCTGTCGTCCCGCCGGGCCGCCTGGCACGCCTACCGCGCGCTGACCGCGCGCGACCTCCACGTCCTGGGCCGCAACCTGCCCGCACTGCTCGTCCAAGTCGGCCTCCAGCCGCTGCTGTTCACCTTCGCCTTCGCCTACGTCATGCCCAGCATCGGCAGCGGACCGGGCGGTGCGGTCTCGTTCTCCACGATCCTGCTGCCCGGCCTGATCGCCAGCACTCTCACCTTGCAGAGCATCATGTCCGTCACCGGGCCGCTGGCCGCCGAGCTCGGCCCGGGCCGCGAGATCACCGACCGCGCCCTGGCGCCCCTGCCCGTCTGGGCCCTGGGCCTGCAGAAGATCACCTCGTCCGCGATCTTCGGCCTCGTCTCGACCCTCGTCGTCGTCCCGATCGTCCGGCTCGTCCACGCCCCGGGCAACGCGCCCCGAGTCCACGTCGACAACTGGGCCCTGCTGCTGACCACACTGGTACTCAGTGCGCTGCTCGCCTCCGCCCTCGGGCTGCTGCTCGGAACCGCCATCGACGCCTCCGCCTTCGGGGCGCTGCTCGGCCTGCTCCTGGCCGCCGCCACCATGCTGGGCTGCGTCTACTACCCGTGGACCGCTCTGCACCCGATCCGCTGGGTCCAGGTCCTGACCCTGGCCAACCCGCTCGTCTACATGAGCGAGGGCCTGCGCGCCAATCTCACGCCCTCCACCGGCCACATGCCCACCTGGGCCTACCTCACCGCCCTCACCCTCGGCACCGCCGCTCTGGGCTGCCTCGCCCTCCGCCGCTTCACCCGGCGGGTGCAGACCTGACTCCGCTTCTGCCGCAGCAGATGCCGAATGCGCTGCGGCAGGTCCGGAAGGGCGGGGCAGGGCGTGACGATCGAATCGGGGCAACTGGCCGTCGAGGCAACTGGCCGTCGGGGCAACTGGATTGTGACACTCAAGGCGAGGAGGCGTCAGACCGCATGGTCTAATATCTGACCATGCGGTCTGACGCTACAGAAGGGCGAACCTTCATCGAGGAAGCACGGCGCCGTCAGTTCATCGACAGTGCGATCGAAACACTCGACAGGCTCGGCTTCTCAGGCACCTCGGCTGCGGAGGTGGCCCGCGGTGCCTCAATCGCCAAGAGTGCGCTCTTTTACCACTTCAAGAACAAGGACGAACTGCTGCGTGCCGTCGTCAGCGATCTCTACGCCCTCGCAGCCCAGGAGATCGTGAAGGACATGGCCACCGCGGATGGGCCGCGTCAGATGCTCATCCGGTACATCCGCAGCTGCATCCTGTTCGCCTCCGCTCACCCCCGTTGGATCGGCGCCGCGATGGAAGTCATCCAGAACTTGCGCGACGCGGACGGAGCTCTGGTCTTCGGGGCTGCGACGAACCGACCGAACATCGACGCCATTGAACAGATGCTGCGCGAGGGGCAACGCAACGGAGACTTCCGCGACTTCGCCACCAGGCCGATGGCCGTGTCCATCCGAGCGGCCATCGATGCCGCACCGGCGTACTTCGCCCACGAACCCGACCCGGACCCTGGTGCGTACGCCGATGAACTTGCGGCGCTCTTCGACCTGGCCACACGCCGGACCGACGCCAAGGAGGACACGTGACCGAGCACCCCGCCGAGGCCACAACAGCTCGCTCCGAGTCGAAACCCTCGTACGCAGGGACGTCCTGGCCGAAAATGGCTGGCGCGCTGGCCGGAGACGTGGTGATCCCACTCGTGGCCTTCTACGGCTTGCGAGGCGCGCAAGTGAATCAGTGGTTGGCTCTCGTGCTCGCCTCACTGGCCCCGGCCGCCACTGTCGCCGTGACCTGGGTGCGTCAGCGTCGATGGGACCCGATGGGGACCTTCGTGATCGTGGCAATGACATTGTCGTTGGCGGTCGCGCTCGTTACAGGTGACCCACGCACGCTCCTGGCGCGCGAGAGCTGGATCACCGGCCTGTTCGGTGTGTGGGTCATCGGCTCTCTGGCCACATCCCGCCCCTTCCTCCTGGACATTGCCATCAAGCTCAGTACGCCGGAACTGGCAAATCGCGTTGCCCACTTGTGGCAACACAGTGCTGTGTTCCACCGATGGATACGCACCGCAAGCCTCGCCTGGGGCGCAGCCTTTCTGCTCGACGCCGGTACCCGCGTGCTCATGGCCTACACCCTTCCGGTCGACAGCGTTCCGCTGCTCGGCGTCGTCCTCCTGATCGCCGCACTCGTCATCGCGCAAGGCGCCACCATGCTCCTCGGACACCGCAGCGGCGCCCTCAAGCTGCTTAAGCCCGGCTCGGAAGTCATCTCGTCCGGTGAGTCGGCTTTGACGCTCATCCCGCCTGAAGGCGGGAGATTCCCACCGGGCCGCCGCTGTCAAGTGGCGGTCGTAGGTGGTTCCTGTTTCCTCACCCGCTGCCCGGCACGCCGGGTCTTACATGGGCTCCGCAGGCGTTTTACGTGTCCGGGCGCCCCTCGGCCACGATGCGCCGCCCTTCGCGGCGAAGGTTGGATTCGGCGTTCTCGTCCCGGTCGTGGGCGGCTCCGCAGGAACACACCCAGTTCCGGACCTTGAGCCCCTCCAGTCCCTTTGGCCCCTCGATCGAGCCGCAAGCGGAGCACAGTTGGGTGCTCGGAAACCAGCGGGAGACCTTGACGAAGGTCCGTCCGTGCCGCGCGCATTTAGCTTCGAGGGTGCGGGCGAACATGCCGAGGGACTGGTCATGGATAGACTTGCCGCGCTTGCCCTTGGCGGCGCCCATGCCCTTCACGTTCAGGTCTTCCAGGTACACGGCTTGGCTCTCGCTCGTGATTCTGCTGGTTTCCCGCTCGATGAAGTCGCGTCGCTGGTCGGCGATGCGTGCGTGGATCTTCGCTACGGTGAGCTTGGCCTTGTGCCGGTTGTTCGATCCCTTCTGGGTGCGGGACAGCTTGCGCTGTGCCCGCTTGAGCTTCTTGGCCTGGCGGCGGAAGAACTTCGGTGAGGCGATTTTCCGGCCACGCAGGACGGCATAGGTGGACAGGCCCAGGTCGATGCCGGTCTCGGTGGCGTCCAGGTCCAGCTCGGGAAGTGGTTTGTCCTCGGCCTCCACCACGAAGCTGGCGAAGTACCTCCCGGCCGCGTCCTTGATGACGGTCACGGACGATGGGGCGGAGGGAAGCTCGCGCGACCAGCGGACTTCCACATCGCCGATCTTCGGCAGCCGAAGCTTGCGGTCGGCAGTGAGGGAGAATCGGGCGTTCGTGGTGAACCGGATTGTCTGGCGGCTGGTCTTCTTCTTGAATTTCGGCGGCCCCATCTTCGGGCCCTTGCGGGTTCCGTTCTTCGAGGC